>NZ_JBHVWF010000035.1:0-20427 GCF_042882365.1 Streptomyces sp. NPDC058221
CGGGGGGGGGGGGGGGGGCGTGTCGCGGGTGTTGTCCCCGCGGGGGGCCCCCCAACTCGCCGTCTTCCTCCTCCCGTTGGGGGGGGGGGGCGGCGGGGGGGGCGCCCCCCCCCCCCCCCTTTCGGTGTCCGGCCGCGCGGCAGTGAGGGGTGGGGCCCCGTCAGCCGTTCTTGATGCGGTTGGTGAGCTCGGTGACCTGGTTGTAGATGGAGCGTCGCTCGGCCATCAGCGCGCGGATCTTCCGGTCGGCGTGCATCACGGTCGTATGGTCGCGGCCGCCGAACTGCGCACCGATCTTGGGCAGCGAGAGGTCCGTCAGCTCGCGGCACAGATACATGGCGATCTGGCGTGCCGTCACCAGCACCCGGCTGCGCGAGGATCCGCAGAGATCCTCGATAGTGAGACCGAAGTAGTCCGCGGTCGCCGCCATGATGGCCGCCGCCGTGATCTCCGGGGCGGCGTCCTCGCCGCCGGGGATCAGGTCCTTCAGCACGATCTCGGTCAGCCCGAGGTCCACCGGCTGGCGGTTGAGGCTGGCGAAGGCCGTGACCCGGATCAGCGCTCCCTCCAGCTCCCGGATGTTGCGCGAGATGCGCGAGGCGATGAACTCCAGCACCTCGGGCGGGGCGTTGAGCTGCTCCTGGACCGCCTTCTTACGGAGGATCGCGATACGCGTCTCCAGCTCCGGCGGCTGCACATCGGTGGTCAGACCCCACTCGAAACGATTCCGCAGCCGGTCCTCCAGGGTCACCAGCTGCTTCGGCGGCCGGTCCGAGGACAGCACGATCTGCTTGTTGGCGTTGTGGAGCGTATTGAAGGTGTGGAAGAACTCCTCCTGCGTCGACTCCTTGCTCGCCAGGAACTGGATGTCGTCGACGAGCAGGATGTCGACGTCCCGGTACCGCTTGCGGAAGGTGTCGCCCTTGCCGTCGCGGATCGAGTTGATGAACTCGTTGGTGAACTCCTCCGAGCTCACGTACCGCACCCGGGTCCCGGGATAGAGGCTGCGGGCGTAGTGCCCGATGGCGTGCAGCAGGTGGGTCTTGCCGAGCCCGGACTCCCCGTAGATGAAGAGCGGGTTGTACGCCTTGGCCGGTGCCTCCGCGACGGCGACGGCCGCGGCGTGCGCGAAGCGGTTCGACGCGCCGATGACGAAGGTGTCGAAGAGGTACTTGGGGTTCAGCCGGGCGTGCGGCTCACCGGGGCCGGGGGCGGGGGCGGGCTGTGCGCCCATCGGTCCCGGTACGCCGCCGGGCCGGCCCGTTCCGCCGCCCTGCCGGTGCTGGGGCTCCTGCATGTCGTGGCGCTCGGACCGCTGGGGCTCGTAACCCTGGCGCTCGGGCGGCTGCTGGCGGTAGTCGTGCTGCGGCTGCTGGGAACGGCCGCCCCCGTACGGCTCGCGCCAGTGCTCACCGGAGGTGTCGCGGTCCTGGAATCCACCGAGCCGGGGCTGCTGCCAGGAGAGGTCCTCCTGGGTGCGGGGCCAGGCGCCGGGCTCGGGGCGCTGCTGCTGGTAGTCGGGGTACGCGGGCCGGGCGGTCGGCATGCCGTCGTCCGAGGGCCGGTGTCCGTAGCCGTCGTACGTGTCGTTGTGCTGCCGCTCGTCGTGCTGCGGTCCCTGGTAGCGGTGCTGTTGCGGCTGCTGGGACTGGTGCATCGGGGGCGCCGGAGGGTTCGGCGGCTCGCCGGCGGAGTCGTCGACGGTGATCGCGATCCGGATCGGCCGGCCGCACTCGCGGCTCAGCGTCTCGCTGATGAGCGGGGCGAGCCGGCCCTCGAGGACGCGCTTGCCCCATTCATTGGGGACGGCGAGGAGCGCGGTGTCGGCCACCAGGGCGAGCGGCTGGCAGCGCTCGATCCACTGTTTGTCCTTCGGCTCGATGCCCTGCTGGCCCTCCCCGAGGAGTTGCTCCAGCACTCGTGGCCACACTGCGGCAAGATCGGCAGGTACGTCAGCCACAAGGCACGCTCTCTCGCTGGTCCCACGAATGTGTGTTTCTCGGGACGGGATGGGTCGGGATGGGTGAGGACCGGCAGGCGGGAAGAAAAAGAACCGGGGTCCGGCCACGGTAGTCAGGCCGACCCACGCGGTTCAAGTCGTTGTCCACAGGCTGTGCACAATGGGGGGTGCCGCAAGGTCGGTTTGACCGGATGGCGTAGCCGCGCGTACCGTGACCAGGTCGAGTTGTCGATGGCTGCTGCCGCCTGCCTCCGATGGGCAAAGATCACGATCTGTGATTGTGAAGCGGTGCACTAGGGCGTTTACGCGAGTCTCTCGTGGGCGCACGGTGACAGCCAGGCGATGTCCCGCCAACACACGAATCATTTCTGGAGCCCCCGAGTGAGCAAGCGCACCTTCCAGCCGAACAACCGTCGTCGCGCGAAGACCCACGGCTTCCGACTGCGTATGCGGACCCGTGCCGGCCGCGCGATTCTCGCGTCCCGCCGTGGCAAGGGCCGCGCCAGCCTGTCCGCCTGATCGCGTACAGGTCGTCATGACGTGCTGCCTACCGAGAATCGGCTGAGGCGGCGCGAGGACTTCGCGACCGCAGTACGACGAGGACGCAGGGCCGGTCGCCCTCTACTCGTCGTCCATCTACGTAGCGGTGCAACGGACCCGCACGTGACTGGGGAGACTGCTCCCCCGCCGCGTGCGGGTTTCGTTGTCAGCAAAGCTGTGGGTGGTGCGGTCGTCCGCACAGCGGTGAAGCGAAAGCTTCGCCATCTGGTCCGAGAACGGCTGGCCCTGCTGCCCCCCGGTAGCCTGGTTGTCGTACGCGCGTTGCCCGGTGCGGGCGACGCCGACCATGAACAGCTGGCCCGAGACCTGGACGCCGCCCTCCAGCGGCTACTGGGAGGGGGCGCGCGATGAAGTACCCGCTGCTGGCTCTCATCAAGCTGTACCAGTGGACGATCAGCCCACTTCTCGGGCCTGTCTGCCGTTACTACCCGTCGTGTTCCCACTATGGATATACGGCGATCGACCGGCACGGAGCGATCAAGGGCACGGCGCTGACAGCCTGGCGCATCCTGCGATGCAATCCGTGGTCACCCGGCGGCGTGGATTACGTCCCTCCACGCAAACGTCCGCGTTGGCACGAACTGCTGCGAGATTTCCTGCGCGGCGGTAAGGGCGGGGACTCCGCCGCTGATGTGCCTCCCGGGGGATCGGCCACCGATCACCCGAGCTCGGCCGCAGAGACTTCGCCCAATGCTCAAGGAGCCTGATTAGTGGACACGATTGCCAGTCTGTTCAGCTTCATCACATGGCCTGTTTCCTGGGTCATCGTCCAGTTCCACAAGTTGTACGGGGCGATCTTCGGCCCTGACACGGGATGGGCCTGGGGTCTGTCCATCGTGTCCCTCGTGGTGCTGATCCGTATCTGTCTGGTCCCGCTGTTCGTCAAGCAGATCAAGTCGACGCGGAACATGCAGGTGCTCCAGCCGAAGATGAAGGCGATCCAGGAGCGCTACAAGAGCGACAAGCAGCGTCAGTCCGAAGAGATGATGAAGCTGTACAAGGAGACGGGTACCAACCCGTTGTCCTCGTGCCTTCCCATCCTGGCGCAGTCGCCGTTCTTCTTCGCGCTGTACCACGTGCTCTCGGCCATCGCGTCGAACAAGAAGATCGGTGTCATCGACCAGTCGCTGCTGGACAGCGCGCGTCAGGCACACATCTTCGGTGCTCCGCTGGCCGCCAAGTTCATGGACAGCGCGGACAAGGTCGATGCGCTCGGCGCCTCGCTGACCGACGTGCGGATCGTCACCGCGGTCATGATCGTGATGATGTCGGCTTCGCAGTTCTTCACCCAGCGCCAGCTGATGACGAAGAACGTCGACCTGACGGTCAAGACGCCGTACATGCAGCAGCAGAAGATGCTCATGTACATCTTCCCGCTGATCTTCGCCGTCATGGGTATCAACTTCCCCGTCGGTGTCCTCATCTACTGGCTGACCACCAACGTCTGGACCATGGGTCAGCAGATGTACGTGATCAACCAGAACCCGACGCCGGGCAGCAAGGCGCAGGACCAGTACCTGGGACGTCTGCTGAAGAGCGTCACCACCCACGGTGAGGTGCGCGGCAGGACCAAGCGCAACACCGTCAAGCGGATCGTGTCCAAGGGCGCGGACCGCAATGACATCGAGCGGAAGTTCATCACAGGACTGGCCAAGCTCGGCTTTGCCGCCCAAGAGGACGGCTCGGTGGCGAAGAGCGATACCGCTGTGGCCGATGCAGAGAGCGGAGCCGCGCAGCGGCGCCAGCAGCCCAAGCGCCAGACCAAGGCGAAGCGTCATACCGGTGCAGTTCAGCAGGGTGCGGCGAAGGACGCCGACTCCAGCGAGTCGGATTCCAAGCCCTCCCTGCAGAAGAAGGCATCGCAGGACGACAAGCCCAAGCCGGCGGGCAAGCCCGCGTCCGGCTCCTCACGCCAAGCCAAGTCCGGACAGCGCAAGGGCCCGCAGCGGCCCAAGCACCCGTCCAAGAAGTAAGAAGGAGTCCATCCGTGACGGAAGGCACCACCTCCACGGCCGCTGAGGGCAGCGACACCTTGACCCGCCTTGAGCAGGAAGGGGAGATCGCAGCGGACTACCTTGAGGGCCTGCTCGACATCGCTGACCTCGACGGCGACATCGACATGGACGTCGAGGCGGACCGCGCAGCGGTTTCGATCATCAGTGAATCGGCACGTGAACTGCAGAAGCTCGTGGGCCGCGACGGTGAGGTGCTGGAGGCACTCCAGGAACTGACGCGGCTGGCCGTGCACCGGGAGACCGGTGACCGGAGCCGTCTGATGCTCGACATCGCGGGTTTCCGGGCGCAGAAGCGCACGGAGCTTGCCGAGCTGGGTGCCAAGGCCGCGGACGAGGTCAAGAACTCCGGTGAGCCGGTGAAGCTGGACCCGATGACGCCGTTCGAGCGCAAGGTTGTGCACGATGCGGTCGCGGCCGCAGGCCTGCGCAGCGAATCGGAGGGCGAGGAGCCGCAGCGCTTCGTCGTCGTCCTTCCGGCCTGACCGGCCCTTCTCCTGTCGGCCCCGTCTGTTCGCAGGCGGGGCCGATCTTTGTCAGCCTGATAGTCAGCCACCCATGGTGCGGTAATGCGGTATGGAAGGACGGTCCCCGTGACGGAGGAAGTAGAGCTTCCCCAGGCGCCCGAAGAGGCCCGGGAGGTGTTCGGTGAGTGCTTTCCTGAGGCCGTCCGGTACGCGGAACTGCTGGCCGATGCGGGGGTCAAGCGAGGGCTGATCGGTCCGCGCGAGGTGCCGCGGCTGTGGGAGAGGCACCTGCTGAACTGTGCGGTGCTCTCCGAGGTCGTCCCTCAGGGCGTCACGGTCTGCGATGTGGGCTCGGGCGCGGGGCTCCCCGGGATCCCGTTGGCGCTCGTGCGGCCGGATCTGAAGATCACCCTGCTTGAGCCGTTGCTGCGGCGGACGAACTTCCTTCAGGAGGTCGTCGAGCTCCTGGGGCTGGATCATGTGACGGTCGTCCGTGGTCGGGCCGAGGAGGTCCTGGGCTCGCTTCAGCCGGTCCACGTGGTGACGGCTCGTGCGGTGGCTCCGCTGGACCGGCTGGCGGGCTGGGGTGTGCCCCTGCTTCGCCCCTACGGCGAGATGCTGGCCCTCAAGGGCGATACCGCCGAGGAGGAGATCAACGGTGCACGGGCGGCGTTGAGTAAGCTCGGCGTTCTGGAGACCGAAGTGCTACACGTGGGCGAGGGCATCGTCGATCCGATGTCCACCGTGGTCCGTGTAGTCGTGGGCGAGAGCCCCGGCGGTGTGAGGTTCGCCGCAAAGCGAGCCAAGGCCGCGAGGGTGAGCCGCACAAGGCGGCGCCGCTGATTTCACCGGTCCCGCGGTGCGTGCGAGCGGTACGCACCGTTTGGAGCCGTTATCGGTGAGTCTTCGACTGGGGAGCTGTACGTACCCCGCGCGGAGTGTCGTGCCCCTGTAGCTACGCTGCAGGGGCATCGTGTTTCACGTGAAACGTCGCTCTCTGCTGCATGGAATTATCGGCCGCGGTCGTGCGGCTGCCACGCCTCGCCATCGCAGGCCCGTTAGGGCTACGGAGTTGTCCACAGAAGTGGATTCATCCACAGAAGAGCGGGCCTCGCTGGTTCGCGACCCCGAAAGCATGGCAGGCTCTGCTCATTGCGAGCCTGAAGTCGAGGAGAGTGAATCCTTGCGGTCCGACGCCAACATCGCGGGACCGATGACCGATCCGGTCCCCGGTCCCCGATCCGAATCGGCGGTGGACGGTGTTTCACGTGAAACACCGCCACCGATGGACGACACACCCATCGGTCGTGCGGCCCAGCTGGCGGTCGAGGCCCTCGGCCGCGCCGGCGAGGGGCTGCCACGGCCCGACCAGACGCGCGTCATGGTGGTGGCCAACCAGAAAGGCGGGGTGGGTAAGACCACCTCGACGGTCAACCTTGCCGCGTCGCTTGCCCTTCATGGGGCCCGTGTTCTGGTGGTCGACCTGGACCCGCAGGGGAACGCCTCTACGGCGCTGGGGATCGACCATCATGCCGAGGTCCCCTCGATCTACGACGTTCTAGTGGAGAGCAAGCCGCTCTCCGACGTGGTTCAGCCCGTCCCGGACGTCGAAGGGCTCTTCTGCGCCCCAGCCACCATCGATCTCGCCGGTGCGGAAATCGAGCTGGTGTCGCTGGTGGCGCGGGAGAGCCGCCTTCAGCGGGCGATCCAGGCGTACGAGCAGCCGCTGGATTACATCCTCATCGACTGCCCGCCGTCGCTTGGCCTGCTCACTGTGAACGCCTTGGTCGCCGGCGCCGAAGTGCTGATCCCCATCCAGTGCGAGTACTACGCACTGGAAGGGCTGGGGCAGCTGCTGCGCAACGTCGATCTGGTTCGGGGGCATCTCAACCCCGACCTCCATGTGTCGACGATCCTGCTCACCATGTACGACGGCCGGACCAGGCTCGCCTCACAGGTCGCGGAGGAGGTGCGCAGCCACTTCGGCAAGGAGGTGCTGCGCACCAGCATTCCTCGTTCGGTGCGGATCTCTGAGGCGCCGAGCTATGGGCAGACCGTGCTTACCTACGACCCGGGCTCCAGCGGCTCCCTGTCGTACCTTGAGGCGGCCCGTGAGATCGCTCTGCGAGGGGTTGGAGTGCAGTACGAGGCTCAGCAAGCCCACACGGGCAGTCGGAACGGCCAGCAGAACACTTCGGAGGGGATCCAGTGAGCGAGCGTCGTAGAGGGTTGGGGCGAGGGCTCGGTGCCCTGATCCCCGCCGCTCCACAGGAGAAGCAGGTGCCGTCTGCCGGTACGGGCACGTCCCCGTCCGGGGCGGGCCCCGTCATGACGGCTGAGCGTGGGGTGGCTGCCGCCAAGGTGACCAAACTCGGCGTGGTGCCTGAGCCGAGCGCGCCTGTTGCGGAGCCGGGCGGGACCGCCGGACCGAACGAGGTGGCGGGAGCGTTCTTCGCCGAGATCCTTCTCGACTCCATTACGCCGAACCCTCGTCAGCCCCGAGAGGTGTTCGACGAGGACGCGCTGGCCGAGCTGGTCACCTCGATCAAGGAGGTCGGCCTTCTCCAGCCCGTCGTCGTACGACAGGTCGGGCCTGAGCGCTATGAGCTCATCATGGGCGAGCGGCGCTGGAGGGCCTGCCGTGAGGCCGGTCTGGAGCGGATTCCGTCCATCGTCCGGGCCACGGACGACGAGAAGCTGCTCCTGGACGCGCTTCTGGAGAACCTTCACCGGGCTCAGCTCAATCCGTTGGAGGAGGCGGCGGCGTACGACCAGCTGCTCAAGGAATTCAAGTGCACGCATGACCAGCTGGCCGACCGCATCGGGCGGTCCCGGCCGCAGGTGTCCAACACGCTGCGTCTGCTGAGGCTGTCGCCTCCGGTGCAGCGAAGGGTCGCGGCCGGGGTGCTCTCGGCGGGACATGCGCGTGCGCTGCTGTCGGTGGACGACTCCGAGGAGCAGGACAGGCTGGCACATCGCATTGTGGCCGAGGGGCTCTCGGTGCGTGCTGTGGAGGAGATCGTGACGCTCATGGGCTCCAGGCCCACGAGCGCCTCCAAGGCGAAGGGGCCCCGAGCGGGCGGTCGGCTGTCGCCGGCGCTGTCCGATCTGGCATCGAGGCTCTCGGACCGCTTCGAAACCCGGGTGAAGGTCGATCTCGGGCAGAAGAAGGGGAAGATCGTCGTCGAGTTCGCCTCGATGGAAGATCTGGACCGCATTCTCGGCAGCCTCGCTCCGGGCGAAGGCCGAGTGCTGGATCGTAACCCGGCCGAGGAGTCGGAAGAGGACGACGAGAGCTGACGTTCTGGGGTAACACTGGGCGGGCTGGGTTCCGGAACGACGGGCCCAGCCCACCTTTGCTTTCCCAGACCTCCCTTTGCTTTCTCTCGGTGTCGGCTTGATCCCTCGGTGGATACGATGCGTTCTGGTAGGCCACATCCAGTTGATCCACCTCCGCGAACGGAGTGCACCGCCCCGCCGCATCGCGTGCGGCGGGCGAGGGAAGTGAGGAACAGCCTTCATGGGGCGTCGGCTCGCACCGCTCACGTTGGACAACCTTTCCGATCTCCCTGAGCGTTGCCGCTCGTGTGTGTTCTGGGAACTCGATCCGGTGCGTGGGGCGGCTGCGGTCAAGGCCGGGCGGCCTGGGCTGGAGAAGGAGGCCTGGATCTCCAGCGTTCTGCTGGAGTGGGGATCCTGTGGCCGCGTTGTCTATGTGGATGATGTGCCGGTCGGCTTCGTTCTCTATGCACCGCCGGCCTACGTTCCGCGGGCGGCGTCCTTCCCGACCAGCCCTGTATCCCCCGATGCCGTTCAGCTGATGACCGCCTTGATCCTGCCGGGGTACCAGGGGCAGGGGCTCGGGCGGGTCATGGTGCAGACCGTTGCCAAGGATCTGCTCAGTCGCGGATTCAAAGCGATCGAAGTGTTCGGGGACGCCCGCTGGAAGGAGCCCGCCTGTGTGCTCCCTGCAGACCATCTTCTTGCGGTGGGCTTCAAGACCGTACGCACTCATCCGTCTCATCCGCGGCTGAGGCTGGAGCTGCGTACGACGCTTTCGTGGAAGGAAGACGTCGAGCTGGCCTTGGACCGGCTGCTGGGCGCGGTCCAGAAGGATCCGGTGCTGCGGCCGCTGTGAGCTGTGTGCCAGAACGTGAAACGGGCCCACCCCGAAGGGTGGGCCCGTTTCACGTGAAACATCGGACAGCGGCTCTGCCTCAGTCGGCGATGAAGCCTTCGAGGTCGCGAAGAATCGCGGCCTTCGGCTTGGCGCCGACGATGGTCTTGGCGACCTCGCCGCCCTGGTAGACGTTCAGCGTCGGGATCGACATGACGCCGTACTTGGCAGCGGTGGCCGGGTTCTCGTCAATGTTGAGCTTGACGATCTCGATCTCGCCGTGCTCTGCCGCGATGGCTTCCAGGGAGGGAGCAATCTGGCGGCACGGTCCGCACCAGGCGGCCCAGAAGTCCACCAGTACGGGCTTGTCGCTCTTCAGGACGACCTCGTCGAACGAGTCGTCGGTCACAGCTTTCAGGGCGCCGGCCACGGCGGCCTCCTTAACTTCGGGTGGGTAAGACGTGGATCAGACGGTGGCTGCAGCAGCCTTCTCGCCGTCGGCGAGCGCGGCAAGGAAGCGCTCGGCGTCGAGTGCGGCGGAGCAGCCGGTGCCGGCAGCGGTGATGGCCTGTCGGTAGGTGTGGTCGACGACGTCGCCGGCACCGAAGACACCAGTGAGGTTGGTGCGCGTCGAGGGAGCTTCGACCTTGAGGTAGCCCTCGTCATCGAGGTCGAGCTGACCCTTGAAGAGCTCGGTGCGCGGGTCATGGCCGACTGCGATGAAGAGGCCGGTCACGGGGAGCTCGGAAGTCTCACCGGTTTTGGTGTTGCGCAGGGTCAGACCGGAGAGCTTCTGCTCACCGTGCACTCCGGCGACCTCGCTGTCCCAGGCGAACTTGATCTTCGGGTCGTCGAAGGCGCGGTCCTGCATGGCCTTGGAGGCGCGCAGCGAGTCGCGACGGTGGACGATGGTGACCGACTTGGCGAAGCGGGAGAGGAACGTTGCCTCTTCCATCGCGGTGTCGCCGCCGCCAACTACAGCAATGTCCTGGTCCTTGAAGAAGAACCCGTCACACGTCGCGCACCAGGAGACGCCGCGTCCGGAGAGAGCGTCCTCGTTGGGCAGCCCGAGCTTGCGGTGCTGCGAGCCGGTGGTGACGATGACGGCCTTGGCGCGGTGCACCGTGCCGGCGGTGTCGGTGACGGTCTTGATGTCACCGGTGAGGTCGACGGAGACCACATCGTCGGGGACGAGCTCGGCACCGAATCGCTCGGCCTGTGCGCGCATGTTGTCCATGAGCTCCGGGCCCATGATCCCGTCCTGGAAGCCCGGGAAGTTCTCCACGTCGGTCGTGTTCATCAGCGCGCCACCGGCGGTGACTGCACCCTCGAACACCAGCGGCTTCAGCGAGGCGCGCGCGGTGTAGAGCGCGGCTGTGTAGCCCGCGGGGCCGGAGCCGATGATGATCACATTACGCACGTCGCTCACGGGTTTCTTCCTCGTCTCTGCAGACTGCCTACTGTCCACGCCTACTGGGGTCGGTTCAACGACTCTCACCCCACCCAACGGATCCTACGGGGGATGCATTCCCGACGTGCCGGGGTGGCGTGCGGCGTGATGCTCAGCGGCGGGCGTAGGCGTGGGTCAGCAGGAGCTTTCCCTTGGGCGCAGGGTCCGCACCGACGCATGCCGCATCGACGACATAGGCCTCGACGCGGGTCTCATCCATGGGGTGAGGCATGACGACGAGGAAGGCATCCGTGCCTTCGTAGGTGCCCTTCTCGACCGCGAGGGCGGTGGTGTTCCGCCCGATGCCCTGCTCAATGCAGGACGGGACGGATACAGCGGGAGCGCGCAGCGGTGCCTGTGGCGATGCTGAGCCGGGGGGCGCGGTCTGCGGGGAGGATTTCGTGTTCATGGAAGGCGCCTGCTTCCCACCGTCGGATTCCTTCGGACTCGACGCGGCAGGGCTGGAGCTCAGGAGGGTGTGCACGCGCTCTTCGAGCGTGGACTGAGAGAACGTCTGGGAGCCGGTCTTCGAGGCGTCGGACTTGCGCTCTGCGGAACTGAGGTCGCCGGAGTTCTGGGAAGAGGTGACGTTCTGCAGCAGGAAGACGCTCACACCAACGACGGCGGCGCCCAGCGCGGTGCCGAGTACCGCGGTGCGACGGCGTCGCCGTACGGATCGGCGGCCGGGCCCGGTCGCGGCCCGTGAATGCCCGGCGGGGCGGTCCGTGAGTTCCTGCACCGTGGAGGAGGGCTCTGTTTCACGTGAAACATCTACCTTCGCTGCATGTGAAACATCTGCCTGCGCGGGGGGTGCACTACGGGCGGAACGAGCCTCGTCGGCCAGCGCGGCATCGATGCGGTCCGCTATGTCGGCGGGCATGGGCTGCGGTGCCGGCATGGAGCCGAGAAGACCTTGAATCTCCTCCAGGGAGGCCTGAACGTCGGAGCAGAGCTCGCAGCCCTCGATATGGCGGCGGACATCCGTTGTGCGGGACGGCGGGAGGAGGCCTTCGGCGAGGTCGGAGATCTCCGAGATATCCGGGTGTTGGGTCATGTCGGTCGTCGATGTCATGTGCGCCCACCTCCGCCCTTCACTCCAGCTGGATCGCTTGTTCCCGCATCTCTTGGTCCCGCTGCCGGTGGGACGGATGTTCTCGGCGTCCGGTTCCTTTCCGTATCCGGCTTGTCGGCGTCACCGGTTTCGGCACGGAGATGAGTGAGTAGCGGAGCCAGCCGGGCACGGCCCCGGGCGCAGCGGCTTTTCACGGTGCCGACGGGTACGTCGAGGATCCGGCCCGCCTCGGCCACCGGGTACCCCTGCATATCGACGAGGACGAGCGCCGCACGTTGTTCGGCGGGAAGAGTGGCGAGGGCCGCGAACAGTTCGCGGTGCAGATCCTGCCGCTCGGCCGGCGCCTCGGCGGATTCGTGAGGCTCCATGAGCTGATCGAGCCGCTCCGGATCGTCTACGGGCGACGTCTTCCGGGAGGATGCCTTGCGGACCCGGTCGAGGCAGGCGTTGACCGTGATGCGGTGCAGCCAGGTGGTGACGGCGGACTGGCCACGGAAGGTATGGGCGGCGCGGAAGGCGGAGACGAGAGCGTCCTGTACGGCATCGGCGGCTTCCTCACGATCGCCCAGTGTCCGCAGGGCGACGGCCCACAGACGGTCACGATGACGTCGTACGAGCTCACCGAAGGCGTCCGGTTCACCGGCTACGTGGCTGGCCAGAAGGTCCTGGTCAGTTGTGCCGGCGAATCTGGTGTCGTCCAACGGTGAGCCCCCTCCCCCGATGCCGTCAGCTGGTGACCTTGATGTCCGAGATCTTGCCCCGGAAGTTCCCCTCGCTGCTCGGCGGCAGCTTGGTGAGCCAGACCAGAAGGTACCGCGCCCGAGCCGGCTCGCCAGGCTTGAGTGACACCTTTGTTCCCGAACCTTCGGCAACCTTGCTGAAGCCGGTGGGCATGGTCGGCGCCGTGGAGTCGCTGGAAGTCCGCAGCTCGACCGCCGTGGTGCCGCCCAGGAAGGTCACGTCCACCGCGCCGACCTGCTGCACCTTGCCGAGGTCGAGCACGACCCCGACGCCTTCCTTCAGCTTGCCGAAGTCGGCGGTGAAGTAGCCGTCCGTGTGCCAGAACGTGCTCGCGTCCCCGTCGTAAACATTGTCTATGTCCTGGGGCTTCTCGGATCCGTCGCCGAGCGGGTCGAAGTCCTTGGCATCCACGATCTGGACGGGCTTGCTCTTCTCGACCGGGGGAGCATCCCCGTTCTCCGGGTTCGTCTGTGTGGTGCCCGGGTCGTCCGAGTTGTTGTCGCGGTCCAGGAGGGTCTCGGCGAGCTGCCAGCTGCCGAGGCCCAGTGCGGCGATGAGCAGCGCGGACACGGCCCACTTGAGGGCCTTTCCGGTGCGGCTCTGGAGCGGCGGGGGCGGGGTGGCGATCACTTGCTGGGTGGCACCCGCGCCGGGGCCTGCCGGGCGGCCGTAGGTGCCCTGCTGGTACGTGGTCCGCTGGTACTCGGGCGGTGCGGTGAAGGTCGGCTCGGGCGGGCGGATGCGCGGCATCGCAGCAACGGCCTTGGCGAGCTCGTCCGGGGTGGTGCACGGCTGTTCCTGACGGGACGCAGTGGCTCCGTCGTTGGCGAGCGCACGCATGGCGATCTCGGAGAGACCGCGGTGGACGCCGGCCCGCACCTGGTCGGGTGCGATGAGGCCCACGCCCTTGGGAAGCCCGGTGAGGCCGTAGGCGTCGCTCTCGTACGGCCAGCGCTGGGTCAGCGCGGCGTAGAGCAGGGCACCGATCGCTTCGGTGTCGGCACGCTGGGGCCCCTCGGAGGTGATGCCGCGCAGAGCGGCGTTCACCGCGAGCCCGCGGATCCGGTACTGGCCCGAGGAACTGCGGAGCACCGCTCCGGGAGTGAGCCTCAGATGGGCCAGGCCCTCACGGTGCGCGGCTGCCATGGCCTGGGAGATCTGGCTGACGAGCTGGTATGCGTCGTGCGCGTCCATCGGGCCCGCGCCCAGCAGGGCGGTGAGCTCGGTGGCGTCCGGGAGCCACTCGTGGACGACGTAGACGAGGTCGTTCTCCTCCACGGCGTCGAGGACCTGCACGAAGCGCGGGTCGCCGAGCAGGGCGGAGGAGCGGGCCGCCGCCAGCACGGAGCGAGCTCGTGGGTGGTCGGCGGGAAGGAGATGGACGCCTACCGCGCGGCGCAGCTTCTCGTCGACAGCGCGCCAGCTGCTGAATCCGTCCAGTCGGGTGACGCACTCCTCGAGCCGGTAGCGCCCGGCAAGCTTGTGACCGCTGTGCAGATCGGGGGTCGACACGGCGGCGGCGGAGCCTGCCGGCTCGTCCACCGCTTCCTGGGGGCCGGAGCCCGTTGAGTCCTGACCTTCTGCCGTGCCGTCGGTCGTGGCCTCGTCCGCCTTGGCGGACAGCGGCTTGTCGCCGCTGTTGTCGGCCACGTCAACGGCAGCCGTGCTACGTTCCGCCACCGTCGTTCCTGCCTCCCCATCCGTTGCGCGATGCCAGCCAGCTCTGCACAGTCACGCCAATTGTGCCCATACTCCGGCACCATGCACGACACACGGGGACCGGCGATGGTTGTGCGGACCGGTGATCCTCAGCGGCCGAGCCGTCCCCTGATCATGCCGACCATGCCGTTGATCTCTTCGATCCGCATCCGCTTCGCCGAGACGACGAAGACTCCCAACAGCACGATCCCCCCGCAGACCAGCGCGAGGAGCGAGCCCGAGGCACCGTCGCCGAGCGCGTGCAGAAGAGCGAAACCCACACCGCCGCCGACGACTGCCGCAGGGATTGCGGCGAGGCAGAGCCGGGCGTACGTGCGCAGGACGTGAGCGCCGTCCAGGTCGCCGCCGAGACGGTTGCGGAGCCGACGCCACGCGATACCGACGCCGACCGCGTAGGCGAGGCCGTACGAGGCTGCCATGCCGACCACGGCCCACTGAGCGGGCAGGGCGACGTAGCAGATGGCCGAGGCGGCGGCGTTGACCAGGGCGACGATGACGGTGTTGTAGAAGGGGGTGCGGGTGTCCTCGTAGGCGTAGAACCCTCGCAGTACCACGTACTGGACGGAGTAGGGGATCAGTCCGAGGCCGAAGGCCATCAGGATGAATCCCATGGAGCGGGCGGCCTCGGGGCCGCTGGAGGCGTAGAGCAGGGTGCAGATCGGGACGCCCAGGGCGAGGAACATGAAGGCGACCGGCACGATGGCCACGGCGGAGTTGCGCAGGCCCTGCGAGATGTCGTCACGGACCGCCCCCGGGTCGTTGTCGTGGGCGGCACGGGAGATACGGGGCAGCAGAGCAGCCATGACCGAGACGGTGATGATCGCCTGCGGCATGCCCCAGATCAGCTGGGCGTTGGAGTACGCCAGGAAACCCGCCCCGTTCCTGCCCGACTCCTTGCCGGCTGAGGTCGCGAGTTGAGTGACGACGAGGACACCGGCCTGGTTGGCGAAGACGAACAGGACGGTCCACTTGGCCAGCTTGACCGTCTTGCCGAGCCCGTGGCCCTTCCAGTCGAAGCGCGGGCGGAACCGGAATCCGGCCTCGCGCAGGTACGGGATCATGGCCAAAGCCTGGACGATGAGGCCCAGCAGGGTGCCGATGCCGAGCAGCCGGACACCCTCCGGCGGGATCGTGTCGACGCGCATGTGGGAGTCGGCGGAGGTGCCGTAGACCCAGATGAACATGCCGAAGGTGAAGATCATGACGATGTTGTTGAGGACCGGGGTCCACATCATCGCGCCGAACTTCCCGCGGGCGTTGAGGATCTGTCCCATCACGACGTGCACACCCATGAAGAAGATGGTGGGCAGGCAGTAGCGGGCGAAGGTGGTGGCCACGTTGTTGGCCGCGGGGTCATCGGCGATCGTCTGGGACATCAGATGGATGAGCCACGGAGCGGCGAAGACCGCAAGGGCGACGATCACGCCGAGCGCGACCATCACGAGGGTCAGCAGCCGGTTCGCGTAGGCCTCGCCGCCGTCGTCGTCATCCTTCATGGAGCGGACGAGCTGGGGGACGAACACCGAGTTGAGGCCGCCGCCCACGGTGAGGATGTAGATCATCGTCGGCAGCGTGTAGGCGATGGTGAAGCTGTCGCCGAGCAGGGCCGCGCCGAGCGCCGCGGTGATCACCAGGGTTCGTGCGAAACCGGTGAGCCGCGAGACGAGGGTGCCGGCGGCCATGACCGCACTGGACTTCAGCAGGCTGGATGCCCGGCCGCCGCCGGACTTCGCCGGCGCGGGTGCCGGGGCCGGCTCGGGCCTGGCGGGGCCGGGCGGCCCAGCAGGGCCTTCCTGGTCCCGGAAGAGGTGAGCGAACGCATCGGGCTCGTTGCGGCTGCCGGACGCCTGGGTGACCAGAGCGTCCACGCCTACGAACTGGGTGGTCGCGGCGTCGTCGCCGTACGGCAGATGCCGGGACGGACCGTCGGGCTCGGGCGGCGGGGTCTGCGCCCAGATCCGGGGGTCGGGGGCGTACGGCGCCGCAGGCGGCTGCTGGTAGAGCGGTTGGGGCTGCTGGTAGGTGCCAGGAGGCGGCGGCGGATGCGCGGCGCGGTCGTACAGCGCCTCGCCGACCGGATCCTGGGCGGCGAGGTCCTGGGCCCGATAGGGGTCGTAGTCGTAGGCGGCCTGCAGATACGGATCGGGTGCCGGTGGCACCTGCTCCGGCCCAGGAGGAGGCACCGGAGGACCGCCGGAAGACCCAGCTCCGCCCGTACCCTGACCGCGGTCACCGTCGTACGGCGCGTTCATCGAAACCCCACCTCATCGTCCCCGGCCGACCGGCCACGACAGACATCGCTCAACGGTCCACTTTCTCACCCGTGCCCGACGGCTCGGTGCTTTCGGGACCGGTGTCCGGCGTCGGGTCACTCGGCTGCTCGGGTTCACTGCCGTCGTCGCCCGCCGCGCCGCCCGCGTTGGCGCGCTTGCGATGTGCATACATCCTGATGCCGGCGAGGACCAGAAGCAGCAGCCCACCGGCGATCACGAGGAGCACGGTCGGCGTGATCTCGGACACCTTCACGGTGAAGTTCATCTCCGAGCCGTACGGTGTCCCGTCCTCGGTGTACAGCTGCGCGGTCATCTGCACCTGGCCATTGATGTTGGCCGCGGCGTCGAACTTCACGGACTGACTGTGCCCGCCGGCGATCTGGATCGGCTGCTCCGCCACCGCGCCGCCGTCGTTCAGCTTGAGACGGGTCGCGTTCTCCGACTTCAGCCGGAGCACCAGGTGGTCGACATCCTGGAGCAGCCTGTTCTGCACCGTCACCGGAATCGTGGCACTGCGGCCGGACAGGGTGACATCCGACTTCGAGATGAGCTGGACCTCGTTGACGAGGCCCTGGAGATACGTGCGCACCGAGTCCCGGTACTGCTGGGCCTCCAGGGGCTTGCCCCGCCACGACGTCGACATGGAGCGGTTGATCGCGTTGCCGAAGGGGGTCACCACCCGCTCGGGCTGGGTGAGGATGACCTGGAAATTGTTGAGTGAGGCCTGGGTGGACTTGATGTCCTGGAAAGCCTGGGTGGGCAGCTCCTGGCTGCGCAGCTTCTTCGGGTACTGGGACGTCCGGGGGACCGCGGTGGTCGCCTTCGCGTCGGGCTTCGTCTCCGCCGCCTGGCCCAGCCCCTGGGACTGCGTCCAGCGGTCGTCGTCGAGGACGTGCAGGGCACGGGCCATGGACTGGGCCTGGGCGACCGTCGGCATCCGCTGGGGCACGACGACGACGCTTCGGTCCTTGTCCGTGTCCTGCTCGGCCAGGGAGAGTGTCAGGGCGAGGAACTTCTGCACGGCGAGCGTGGAGTACCCGGCCTTTGTCATGTCGCCCTGGAAGGCCGTGGAGAGACGGGCGTCGGAGACCACAGCCGTTGTGCCACCGCCGATCGGCCGGGCCGCGGACGGCGTGTACGCCAGGCCGCCGTTCTCCTGAAGGCTGTCGCTCCGGGCGATCACGTTGTGCGCCCCGGCCGAGGTGGCGACGTCCACGATGGACGGATCGATGGCACCGTCAACCGGCCAGGCGAAGTCCGTCGACGGCTTCAGATGCAGGATCGTCTGCACCGTCGTTACGGCTACCTGGCTGGCGTTCTGGAGGTGGCTGAGGGTGCCCGACACGTTCTTGCCGCGATGCGCGATCGACGCCAGATCGGGGTCCCCGAACGGCAGCGCGATGACCTTGCCCTCGGACACCGCCGCTTCCAGCGATGTGAGCCACTGCTTGGCCACGTTCTGGTTCGTACCGGCGATCGTGGTGTCACCGGACTTGACCCGGTAGTCCTTGGTCATCGCGTCGACGCTGGCCAGCAGGTCCGGATCGATGACCCAGGTCACCGGCAACTGGCTGCCCAGCGACACCATCTGTTCCAGGCGACCGCCCGGGGCGATCTCGGCGGCCAGGTCGTCGTCGGCGAACACCGGCGTCTGCTGCGAGTCGGAGCCGGTCTCGGCAGTGAGATGCGCCGACGCGATCAGCGGCCAGGCGTAGCTGATCCGGGGCTTCGATTCGCGGTCCTCGCTCTGCCAGGGGAGGAACGTCCGCTGGATCCCGAGTACCTGGTCGTACTGGGCGTGGGACGTCCGGCCCGACAAGGAGACACCGAGCTGGTACACACCGTCGTCACCGAGCCCCAGCTTGCTGACGGGCACGGACAGCGTGAAGTCCTGGCTGATCCCGGAAGAAAGCTTGGCGATCTTGACTGTGTACTTGCCGCCGACCGGATCTGGATCGGCACCGGGCAGGTATCCCGTGCGCCGGTTGGCGGCATCGATCGAGGTCCTGCTGAAGAGCCGGGGGCCCACGCGCAGATCGACCTGCCCCGCGGTGACGGTCTCCTTGCCCTTGTTGGTCAGAGTGCCGGAGATGGTGACTGTGTCCCCCTTCACAGGGGCACTCGGAGTCACCGTGTCCAGGGAGACCGCGACAGTGCTGGAACCCGTCGGGGCCTTCTCCGTCCCACCGGCCTGCGCCGCGGGAGCGGTCGCACCCGCCAGCAGGGCTGCGATGAGTGGAGCCCCGGCAAGCACGGAGGCTGTGCGCCGCAGCCACCGGCGGGCAGGAGAGGGACGCATCCCCTGGAAGTCTGCCGCCTCGGCCACGCGCCTACCCGTCCTTGTCGTCGTGCTGTCGATCGTTGTCCGTTGCTGCGTCCCCGCATGGTAACGATGTGCGCGGGGGCTAAGTGCTGGGGAGTGCGGCACATGATCGGGAGAGTCTCGCAGGGCCGACGGAAACCATGACGTCCGGGCCGGTCCGGGCACGTACCCTTTTCTGTTGTGCCGAACGCCAATGAAGACAACGCCAGTGCCCTGACCCAGGTGCAGCACCGCGCAGTCAGTGAACTGCTCCGGGTGTCCCCGGTCGCCGACGATCTCGCCCGCCGATTCCAGGATGCCGGATTCAGTCTCGCCCTGGTCGGCGGCTCGGTCCGGGACGCGCTCCTCGGCAGGCTCGGGAACGACCTGGACTTCACGACCGATGCCCGTCCCGAGGACGTCCTGAAGATCGTCCGGCCCTGGGCGGACTCGGTGTGGGAGGTCGGGATCGCCTTTGGCACCGTGGGCGCTCAGAAGCACGGCTACCAGATCGAAGTCACCACATACCGGTCCGAGGCGTACGACCGAACCTCGCGCAAGCCGGAGGTTTCCTACGGAGACTCCATCGAGGAAGACCTCGTCCGCCGCGATTTCACGGTCAACGCGATGGCCGTCGCGCTGCCGCAGAAGGACTTCATCGACCCGCACGGTGGCATCGAGGACCTGGCGAAGCGCGTCCTGCGCACCCCCGGAACGCCCGAGGAATCCTTCTCCGACGATCCGCTGCGCATGCTGCGCGCCGCGCGTTTCGCTGCACAGCTGGACTTCGAAGTGGCGCCCGATGTGGTCGCGGCGATGACGGAAATGGCGGGCAGGATCGAGATCGTCTCCGCCGAACGGGTCCGTGAGGAGCTCAACAAGCTCCTGCTCTCCTCGCACCCGAGGAAGGGTCTGGCGCTCCTTGTCGACACAGGACTGGCACAAGAGGTCCTTCCTGAGCTTCCCGCTCTCCGTCTCGAAAGTGACGAGCATCACCGCCACAAGGATGTGTACGAGCACTCCCTGACCGTTCTGGAGCAGGCGATCGACCTGGAGGAGGACGGCCCGGACCTCGTTCTGCGCCTTGCTGCCCTGCTCCACGACATCGGCAAGCCGAGGACTCGACGCTTCGAGAAGGACGGCCGTGTCTCGTTCCATCACCACGAGGTGGTGGGCGCGAAGATGGTCCGGAAGCGGATGACCGACCTCAAGTACTCCAACGACATGGTCAAGGACGTCTCGAAGCTGGTGGAGCTGCATCTGCGCTTCCACGGGTACGGCGACGGGGAGTGGACCGACTCAGCGGTGCGCCGCTATGTGCGCGACGCCGGCCCCCTGCTGGCTCGGCTGCACAAGCTCACCCGCTCGGACTGCACCACGCGGAACAAGCGCAAGGCTGCTGCCCTGTCGCGTACCTACGACGCGTTGGAGGAGCGCATTGCGCAGCTGCAGGACCAGGAAGAGCTCGACGCGATCCGCCCGGACCTGGACGGCAACGACATCATGCAGATTCTGGGCGTCGGCCCCGGACCGGTCATCGGCAAGGCGTATGCGTTCCTGCTGGAACTGCGCCTGGAGAACGGGCCGATGGAGCATGACGTGGCAGTGGCGGAGCTCAGGAAATGGTGGGAAGAGCAGGCTTGATCCCTGCCAGGACACTCCGGTTCAGAGAGCTGGGGGGGGGTTTGTAGGAGGGAAAAAATGGCCCCCACCCCTAATCCCCCGGCGGGGTTGTTAAGGGAAAGCGGCCCCA
>NZ_JBHVWF010000035.1:20437-59988 GCF_042882365.1 Streptomyces sp. NPDC058221
CGCGCGCGGGGGGTTCTTTTCACCGGGCAAACATCCCCCGCCAGCGCATACGCCGAGGGCGCTGTTTCACGTGAAACAGCGCCCTCGGGCGGTCCGGCTCCGGATGCCGGTCCATGCGACGTCCTCATAGTGCGGGAGCGCTAGTGGACGTCACCGGCCCGACTCCAGTGGAACATCGTCAGGGCCACCAAGGCGTAGAGCACGGCCACCCCGATCACCACCGCGGCCGACCTCCCGTCAGGAGGCAGCACCAGAGCGGAGACTGCGGCAGCGCTCACGAAAGCCACGTTGAACAGCACGTCGTAGAGCGAGAAGACCCGTCCGCGGAAGGCGTCGTCCACCGACGTCTGCACCACCGTGTCTGTTGCGATCTTCGCCCCCTGGGTGACGAGCCCGAGGACGAACGCGGCGACGAGCATCGGTGCGGGGGTGAACCACAGTCCCAGCGCCGGTTCGAGGACGGCGGCCGCCACCGCGCACACCATCATCCAGCGGAACCGGCCGAGACGGGTCACAGCCCAGGGAGTCACCACCGCCGCCGCGAAGAACCCCGCACCGGAAACGCCCACCGCCAGCCCGAGCAGCGCCAGTCCGCGGGAGTCGCTGTCAGCCCAGGCGTACCGGCACAGCATCAGGACCGTCACCGTCAGCGCCCCGTAGCAGAACCGGATCACCGTTATGGCGCCCAGCGCCCGGGCCGCGGGTCTGCGTTCCGCGAGATGACGAAGCCCGTCTCCGAGCCCATGGGCGGTGGCGGCCAGAGCCTTACCCAGGTGGAGGCGGCCGCTGCTCCGCTCCGGACCGAGCAGTCCGGCGGCGAGGCTCAGTGAAGCCACGGCAGAGGCCAGGTAGAGCGCCGCCCCCAGCAGCACGACCGCCGCGTCGGAATCCGCCAGCAGCAGCAGCCGCACGGCGAAGGCGAGGCCGCCGCCCGCCGTTGCGGCGAGTGTGCCTGCGGTCGGAGAGAGGGAGTTGGCCATCACCAGCCGGTCCCGGTCCACGACGCGCGGCAGTGCGGCCGAGAGGCCGGCCAGGACGAAGCGGTTGACCGCGGTGACGCACAGCGCCGAGGCGTAGAAGAGCCAGTCGGGGGCGGAGCCGAGGATCAGGAGCGCCGTGCAGCACGCGAGCGCGGCACGCAGCAGGTTGCCGTAGAGGAAGACCTGCCGGCGGGGCCAGCGGTCCAGGAGTACTCCGGCGAAGGGGCCGATGAGCGAGTAGGGCAGCAGGAGTACGGCCATCGCGGAGGCGATGGCTCCTGCCGACGCCTGTTTCTCCGGGGAGAAGACGACGTGCGTTGCGAGGGCAACCTGATAGACCCCGTCGGCCGCCTGGGAAAGCACCCGTACGGCCAGCAGGCGGCGGAAGTTCCGAAGGCGCAGGAGAACGCGCAGGTCACGCACGACGGGCATGGGAGCAAGGGTCACATACGTTGAGGGTCCCCGGGCGGATTGCCCGGGGACCCTCAACGGTGCGGGAGTCAAGGAGCGTTGCCGCTCCCCGCTGCGCCGCACCGACGCACCGTGTCAGGTGACGTCAGTTGGAGACCTCACCGCTGATGAACTTCTCGACGTTCTCGCGGGCTTCGTCGTCGAAGTACTGGACCGGCGGGGACTTCATGAAGTACGAGGACGCGGAGAGGATCGGGCCGCCGATGCCGCGGTCCTTGGCGATCTTCGCAGCGCGGACGGCGTCGATGATGACACCGGCCGAGTTCGGGGAGTCCCACACCTCGAGCTTGTACTCCAGGTTCAGCGGAACGTCACCGAAGGCGCGGCCCTCAAGGCGCACATAGGCCCACTTGCGGTCGTCCAGCCAGGCCACGTAGTCCGACGGGCCGATGTGGACGTTGTCCGCACCGAGGTCGCGGTCACGGATCTGCGAGGTGACGGCCTGCGTCTTGGAGATCTTCTTGGACTCCAGGCGCTCACGCTCGAGCATGTTCTTGAAGTCCATGTTGCCGCCGACGTTCAGCTGCATCGTGCGGTCCAGGACGACGCCCCGGTCCTCGAAGAGCTTCGCCATCACGCGGTGTGTGATGGTGGCGCCGACCTGCGACTTGATGTCGTCGCCGACGATCGGGACACCGGCCTCGGTGAACTTGTCCGCCCACTCCTTGGTACCGGCGATGAAGACCGGGAGAGCGTTGACGAACGCGACCTTGGCGTCGATGGCGCACTGCGCGTAGAACTTCGCAGCGACCTCGGAACCGACGGGCAGGTAGCAGACCAGAACGTCGACCTTGCGGTCCTTCAGGATCTGGACGATGTCGACCGGGGCCTCGGCGGACTCCTCGATGGTCTGGCGGTAGTACTTGCCCAGGCCGTCGTGGGTGTGGCCGCGCTGGACTGTGACGCCGGCGTTCGGCACGTCGCAGAGCTTGATGGTGTTGTTCTCGCTGGCGCCGATGGCGTCCGAGAGGTCGAGGCCGACCTTCTTCGCGTCGACGTCGAAGGCGGCAACGAACTCGACGTCCCGTACGTGGTACTCGCCGAACTGGACGTGCATCAGACCGGGCACCTTGCCGGCCGGATCGGCGTCCTTGTAGTACTCGACGCCCTGGACCAGCGAGGCGGCGCAGTTGCCCACGCCGACGATGGCTACGCGAACCGAACCCATTCCGGTTGCTCCCTGTGTGTAATGGATGTTCCTGATGAGGCCCCGCGGATCTGCGGGGATCTCACTTGGCGGTGTCGCCGGACGGATCCGGCGGGGTGTTACCCCGCCGGGGCAGGCCATCCGGCTCTCCTGCGGTGTTCTGCTGAGCTGAGCCCTCGGGCGAGGACCGTCGCTGGTCCCGTCCCGACCGCTCGCTCTCGATGAGCTCGTTCAGCCAGCGCACTTCGCGCTCCACGGACTCCATGCCGTGTCGCTGAAGCTCAAGTGTGTAGTCGTCGAGCCGCTCGCGGGTGCGGGCCAGAGAGGCGCTCATCTTCTCGAGACGCTCCTCCAGCCGGCTGCGACGGCCTTCGAGCACCCGCATCCGCACTTCGCGCTCCGTCTGTCCGAAGAAGGCGAAACGAGCAGCGAAGTGCTCGTCCTCCCAGGAGTCGGGGCCGGTGTGCGAGAGCAGCTCTTCGAAGTGCTCCTTACCTTCCGCCGTCAACCGGTAGACGATCTTGGCGCGGCGCCCTGCCAGAGAAGAGGCGGGGGCAGGACCGACGGCACGGCCGGAGCCGGACGGAAGTTCTGCCGGAACGCTTCCCGGCTCCTCGATCAACCAGCCGTTGGCGACCAGCGTCTTGAGGCAGGGATAGAGGGTCCCGTAGCTGAAGGCACGGAAGATCCCCAGCGAGGTGTTGAGACGTTTACGCAGCTCGTAGCCGTGCATCGGGGACTCACGGAGCAGTCCGAGAACAGCGAACTCGAGGATGCCTGAGCGTCTGCTCAACCTCGCCTCCTCCTTCTCCGAGTGCCCTTGATGTCCTTGTGCCGAGCCGATGTACCGAGTCGATGTAGCGAGCTGATGTATCGACTCGATACATCAGCACGATAGATCGGACTCCGCCCCGGGACAAGGGGTGCCTTAGTGAACGGCGTCACATCGCTAATTCGTAGGAACCGACTTGCGTAATTTGGGGTGAAGTTCGGTCCTAGGAGGGTTTTGACCGTGCGTAGTCTGTGCGGCATGCAGACCACCGGGAACCGTGTGACGCCCGACCGCGTCAGTCTCCGCGGGCTGACCGGACGCACTGTGGACGAACCTGTCGCAGGCCTGGTCCGTAATTCGGGGGGACCGGATCTCAACTGCCGCTTCCAGGCGTTTTCGCCTGCCCGAGGAGTAGTCGTTCGATGAGCGAGCACCGTCGCAAAACGCCGCAGCCACAGGATGGCGGGCGCGCCGCGGCCAGACGAGCCGCCCAGCAGTCCCCAGGACGCCGCTCGGCACCGTCACGCGGAGTCACTTCTGAATCACCTTCCGGTTCGTACGGCGAGGACACCCCGTACGGCGGGCGTGCCGCCGCGAGACGCGCCGCCCAGCGCGGCGGTGGCGGCCGCGGTGGTTCCGACGGCGGAGGGCGGCGTCGTGGCGGCGGCGACGGCGGCTCGGAGGGACCCGGGCGGGGCCGGGGGCGCGGAAACCAGCGCCCGGTCAAGAAGCGTTTCATCGACTACCCGCGCGCCGGCAAGCACGGTGTGCGGCGCTGGGTGCCGTCGTGGAAGCTCGTCTCCGGCCTGTGTATCGCTTTCGTCGGCCTCCTGCTGGGCGTTGCCAGCCTTGCGTACGCGATGGTGACGATGCCCAAGGTGAACGAGGCCGCGAAGGCGGAGAACAACGTTTACTACTGGGCCGACGGCACTCAGATGGTTGCGACCGGTGGTGGGGCGAACCGCCAGGTCATCGGCTACGAGCAGATCCCCGAGGCGATGCGCAACGCGGTCATCTCGGCGGAGAACAAGACCTTCGAGCACGACAAGGGCATCGACCCGATGGGGATCGGCCGAGCCGTGTGGAACATGGCCAAGGGCGGTCAGACGCAGGGTGGCTCGACCATCACGCAGCAGTATGTGAAGAACTCGCGGCTCTCCCAGGAACAGACCCTGAGCCGGAAGGTCGAGGAGCTCTTCATCACCCTGAAGGTCGGTGAGCAGGGGAACAAGAAGGAGGTCATGGCCGGGTACCTCAACGTCTCGTACTACGGGCGGGGCGCGTCGGGTATCCAGGCGGCGGCCCGTACGTACTACGGCAAGGACGCCAAGAACCTCAACCCGAGCGAGTGCGCCTTCCTGGCGACGCTGCTCAAGGGCGCCAGCTATTACGACCCGGCAGGCGCCACGGAGGTCGACTCGCAGCAGGCCACCGCGGCGAAGAACACGGCCAGGGCGAAGAAGCGCTGGAGGTGGATCCTCGACGAGGAGCTCAAGGACGGCCGGATGACGCAGACCGAGTACGACAAGTACAAGGTCTTTCCGATGCCCGATCCGCCGAAGAAGGACGCCCAGCTGGGCGGTCAGACCGGCTACCTCGTCGATCTCGCCAAGTCGTACTTCCTCAACAACAACGACCGTGGCGTCACCGCCGACATGCTCAACCAGGGCGGGTACGAGATCCACACGACCTTCGACAAGAAGAAGGTCGATCAGCTCAACACGGCGGTCAAGAAGGTCTACGACGAGAAGATCGACCCCAAGAAGCGCCCGGACAAGGACACGAACGTCGAGTTCGGTGGCGGGTCGGTCGATCCGGAGACCGGTGCCATCAAGGCGATCTACGGTGGCAAGGACGCGACCAAGCACTACACCAACAACGCCGACCCGACCGGCGCCGCCGTCGGATCGACGTTCAAGCCCTTTGTACTGGCCTCCGCGATGGAGTACGGCAAACGCGATCCGTCGCTCGATGCGGATCAGCCCGATTCGGCACGCACGAAGGTCTCGCCGCTGAGCGTCTACAACGGCAACAACTTGCTGAAGATCAAGAAGTACAACGGAGACGTCTGGACCAACGAGGACGGCGACGAGTGGCTGCAGCGCAACGACGGGAACCACTCCGAGGGCAACGTCACCCTTCGTAAGGCGATGGAGGTCTCCGCCAACTCCCCCTACGTCCAGCTGGGTATGGACGTAGGTACGGACAAGGTGAAGAAGGCGGCCATGGCGGCCGGCCTGAAGGACGACAACAACATGGCGGACTCGAGCGTTCCGTCCTTCTCCATCGGTACGTCCTCGCCGAGCGTGATCCGCATGGCGGGCGCCTACGCCACCTTCGCGGCCAGCGGCCAGCAGCGCGAGCCGTTCTCGGTGACCGACGTGAAGAAGGGCGGCGAAGTGATCTACCAGCACAAGACGGTCACCAAGCGCGCCTTCGACACCATCGTCGCCGACAACGTCACCGACGTCCTCAAGAACGTCGTCGAGAAAGGGACGGGTACCCCCGCCAAGCTCCCGGGCCGCGACGTGGCGGGCAAGACGGGTACGACGGACGACAACCTCTCGGCCTGGTTCGTCGGATACACCCCGCAGCTCTCGACCGCGATCAGCATGTACCGGCTGGACGACAACGAGAAGCACAAGAACCGCAAGTTCCAGAAGATGTACGGGACCGGCGGTGAGGAGAAGATCCACGGTGCCTCGTTCCCGGCCCGGATCTGGCACGACTACATGGCCGGCGCGATGGAGGGCCAGGACGTCATCGACTTCCCGAAGCCGGAGCCGATCGGTGACAAGGTGTTCGGCGGCGGTGCGAGCAGCCCGAAGCCGACGCCCAGCATCACCCCGTCCGACACGCATACCCCGTCGCCGTCCAACACGCCCTCGCCGAGCACCCCGGCCTCACCGTCGCCCGACCCGTCGGAGACCTGCGGCACCTGGGACTGGAACTGCCAGAACAACGGCGGCGGTACGTCCGACGGAGGGGACAACGGCGGCACCGATCCCGGCACGACCGGCGGGGAGACGACCGGCTCGCCCGGAACCTCGACCGGTGGGGAGACGGACAACGGCGGTGCCGGCGGTGCCAGTCCGCCTACCGGCGACGGAGGAAACGGCAACGGCAACGGCGGCATCTTCGGTGGCGGGGGCGGATAGCTCCCGGCAGGCAGTACACCCCGCCCGGCCGGCAGGCCGGCGCGAGGTGATCCGGAGGCCATGACGAGGGCCGCCGCACCACAGGGTGCGGCGGCCCTCGCCGTATCCACAGTCCGGTACGGCAGGATGTGCGGCATGCCAAGTGCAGAGGACACGAGCGTGCATCAGGAACGGTCCGTCGTACGGCCCACGCATGAGGACGAGGTGGCCGCCGCCGGGAGCGAGCTGGTCGGTGGGAGGTCGGGCCGTTGGGCGCGGCTCGGCAGTACCGCCCTCACTCCCGTGGGCGCCGTCGCGCTGGTGGCGCTCGGGATGTTCGCACTCGGCATGGTGCAGAAGCTGCCCTGCTACAACTGGGCCTGGTTCAAGGGCGCCGGCTCCCAGTACACCCATGCGTGCTACTCGGATATTCCGCATCTGTTCTCCGGACGCGGTTTCTCCGACGGCCTGGTGCCGTACTTCGACCGGCTGCCCGGCGATATGCAGTATCTGGAGTACCCCGTGCTGACGGGGGTGTTCATGCAGATCGCGTCCTGGCTGACGCCGGGCGGCTCGATCCAGCACCAGGAGCAGGCGTACTGGCTCGTCAACGCGGGCATGCTGATGATCTGTACCGCGATCATCGCCGTCTGTGTCGCACGCACGCACCGGCGCCGCCCCTGGGACGGCCTTCTGGTGGCGCTCGCGCCCGCCTTCGCTCTCACCGCCACCATCAACTGGGACCTGCTGGCCGTCGCTCTCACGGCCGCGGCGATGCTCATGTGGTCCAGGAGCCGCCCGCTGGCATTCGGCATCCTCATCGGGCTTGCCACGGCCGCCAAGCTGTATCCCGTGCTGCTGCTGGGCCCGGCCTTCGTGCTGTGCTGGCGGGCCGGGAAATGGCGGGCGTTCGGGGTGGCGACACTCGGTGCGGCGGCGTCGTGGCTGGTGGTCAACCTGCCGGTGATGGTGTTCGCGCCCGAGGGGTGGAAGAAGTTCTACACCTTCAGCGAGGAGCGCTCGATCGACTTCGGTTCCTTCTGGCTGATCATCACGCAGCGCACCGGCTCCTCCATCGAGGTCAGCACGGTCAACACCGTCTCCACGCTGGCCACGGTCGCGCTGTGCGCCGCCATCGGGGCGCTGGCGCTGACGGCGCCGCGCCGACCGCGGTTCGCGCAGCTCGCGTTCCTCGTCGTCGCGGTGTTCATCCTGGTCAACAAGGTCTACTCACCGCAGTACGTGCTGTGGCTGATCCCCCTCGCCGCGCTGGCCCGGCCGCGCTGGCGGGACTTCCTGATCTGGCAGGCGTGCGAGGTCATGTACTTCCTGGGGATCTGGATGTACCTCGCCTACACGACGAGCGGCGACAAGCACCAGGGGCTGCCGACGGAGGGCTACCAGCTGGCCATCGCCCTGCACCTGCTGGGCACGCTGTACCTCTGCGCCGTGATCGTGCGGGACATCCTGATGCCGGAACGGGACGACGTGCGGCGCGACGGGTCGGACGATCCGTCGGGCGGGGTGCTCGACGGTGCGGAGGACGTCTTCGTGCTGGGGCACGCGGCGGCGCACCGGCCGCGCCATGCTGCGTTCACGGTCGCTGGACCGCGTGTGGAGTGGGGCACCCGGGGCACGACGGCCGTCGACTGAGTAACGGGGCGGAGCCGGCGCCCCGGGGCCGCCGGCGCACCGGCGGCCCCGGGCGGCTCAGCGGTCGACGAGACGGTCGTACTGCGTGGTGGTGTGGCGCAGGTGCGCCACCAGTTCGTCGCCGACCCTCGGCTCCTCGGCGTCCGAGGGCACGAAGAGGATCGACACCTGCATGTGCGGCGGCTCGGCGAACCAGCGCTGCTTGCCGGCCCAGACGAACGGCGAGAGATTGCGGTTGACGGTGGCCAGGCCGGCGCGGGCGACGCCCTTGGCACGCGGCATCACGCCGTGCAGGGCCTTCGGGGCCTCCAGGCCCACCCCGTGCGAGGTACCGCCCGCCACGACCACCAGCCAGCCGTCGGATGCGGCCTTCTGCTGCCGGTAGCCGAACCGGTCGCCCTTGACGACGCGGGTGACGTCAAGCACCGCGCCCCGGTACTCCGTCGCCTCGTGGTCGCCGAGCCAGAGGCGGGTACCGATGCGGGCACGGAAACGGGTCTGCGGGAACTGCTGCTGGAGCCGGCCCAGTTCCTCGGCCCGCAGGTGGCTGACGAACATCGTGTGCAGCGGCAGCCGGGCCGCCCGCAGGCGGTCCATCCAGGCGATGACCTCCTCGACCGCGTCCGAGCCGTCCGCGCGGTCCAGCGGCAGGTGCAGGGCGAAGCCTTCGAGACGTACGTCCTCGATGGCTGCGTGCAGCTGCCCCAGCTCCTCCTCCTTGACGCCGTGCCGCCTCATCGAGCTCATGCACTCGATGACGACCCGGGCGCCCACCAGGGCGTGCACCCCGTCCACCGACGACACGGAACGGATGACGCGGTCGGGCAGCGGCACCGGTTCCTCGCCTCGCCGGAACGGCGTGAGCACCAGCAGATCGCCGCTGAACCAGTCCTTGATCCGGGCTGCTTCGTAGGTGGTGCCGACGGCGAGTGTGTCGGAGCCGAAGCGGATCGCCTCGTCGGCCAGCCGTTCGTGGCCGAAGCCGTACCCGTTGCCCTTGCAGACCGGTACGAGGCCGGGGAACTGGTCGAGCACGGATTTCTGGTGCGCCCGCCAGCGCGCGGTGTCGACGTACAGGGAGAGCGCCATGGCCGGTCCGGAACCTTTCTGGTGGCTGCGGTGTATCAGAGGTATGAGGAGCTGCTTGAAGAGCCCATTGAAACGAATGAAGCCGGTTTCGTCAGCCTTGCGCCCCGGATCCCTGTGTCACGGATCCCGGTGCCGCCGACCCTCGTGTCACGGATCACCGGCGGGACATGTAGATGTCGAGTGCCTTGTGCAGCAGCTTGTTGAGCGGGAAGTCCCACTCGCCGAGGTATTCCGCGGCCTGACCGCCGGTGCCGACCTTGAACTGGATCAGGCCGAAGAGGTGGTCGGTCTCGTCCAGCGAGTCGGAGATACCGCGCAGGTCGTAGACGGTGGCGCCCATGGCGTACGCGTCACGGAGCATCCGCCACTGCATCGCGTTCGAGGGCCGGACCTCGCGCTTGTGGTTGGCCGAGGCGCCGTAGGAGTACCAGACGTGGCCGCCGACGATCAGCATGGTCGCGGCCGCGACGTTCTCGCCCTCGTGACGGGCGAAGTAGAGCCGCATCCGGTTGGGGTCCTCGTTGTTGAGGGCCGTCCACATGCGCTGGAAGTAGCCGAGCGGGCGAGGCCGGAAGTGGTCGCGCTCGGCCGTGATCTCGTACAGCCGCTGCCACTCGGCGAGCTCCGCGTAACTGCCCTGGACGACCTCGACACCGGCCTTCTCGGCCTTCTTGATGTTGCGTCGCCAGAGCTGGTTGAAGCCCTTGTGGACATCCTCGAGCGAGCGGTTCGCCAGCGGAACCTGGAAGATGTAGCGGGGCTGTACGTCACCGAATCCGGCGCCGCCGTCCTCACCCTGCTGCCAGCCCATCTTCCGCAGCCGGTCCGCGACTTCGAAGGCGCGGGGCTCGATATGGGTGGCCTCGACGTCGCGCAGGCGCTTCACGTCGGGGTCCTGGATGCCGGCCTTGATGGCGTGGGCGTCCCAGCGGCGGATGACGACCGGCGGGCCCATCTTCACCGAGAAGGCGCCCTGCTGCTTGAGGTGCGTCAGCATCGGCTGCAGCCACTCGGTCAGGTTCGGGGCGTACCAGTTGATGACCGGGCCCTCGGGCAGATAGGCGAGGTATCGCTTGATCTTGGGCAGCTGGCGGTAGAGCACCAGGCCGGCGCCGACGAGCTCGCCGTTCTTGTCGAACCAGCCCAGGCTCTCCGAGCGCCACTCGGCCTTCACATCCGCCCATGCCGGGACCTGCATGTGACTGGCCGCGGGCAGGGTCTGGATGTACGCCAGATGCTGCTCTCGGCTGATGGTCCTCAGGGTCAGGCTCATGCGGGGCGCTCCTCGGCAGGTGTGTCCCCATCGGTCAGGGGCTCCGGCTCTCGCGCCGAAGCCTACTGTGACCGGGAAGCGCGCGGTCTGGCCCTGTCCTACCCGGATGGTTCCGGCGGGGGTGCCGGGGGCGGTGTTCCGCTGCTGCGCCGCCCCCGGGCCCGTGCCGGAACCACCGTTGCGGAGTGCTCAGCCCACCACGCCGCCGAAGAGGCCGCCGTGGGCCATACCGAGGAAGAACCCGATGGCGGCGGCGCCGATACCGAGGATCAACGGGAACCTCTCCCGTGTCGTCACGGAGACGTACTGCCCGTACGCACCGGTGAGAATGCCGACGAGTCCGGCCCACGAGCTGATCAGATGCAGGCTGTGGAACATCGCCGTCACGAACGCCAGGATGCCGAGAGCGAGCGTCACGAGCACCAGGGTGTCCTGGAGCGGATGAGGCCTGCCGTCCGTGGCGAAGAGCGAGACGGAAGGGCGGGATCGCACTGTGTGTGCCATGGAGTACCTCCTGGCCGAAAGGCGACGCGTCGTGGCGCCGCTCACACCCGATGTGTACAGATTGCGTCTCCTGACCACCGGATTTCAACCGGAAGCCTGTCTGCAGGTACTCTGTACGGTCTGCACCGGTGTCTGCCCTGGCCAGCACAGTCAGCCCCTTCTCGAAGGAGGGCGTTGTCAGTGGCGGCTGTTTTACTCGGAGACACTGTTGCTTACGCATCACGACCCTCCTGCCACGGAACGACCGTGGCCGCTGAGTCCAAAGGAGGTGGGTTCCACATGCGTCACTACGAGGTGATGGTCATCCTCGACCCCGATCTCGAGGAGCGAGCAGTCTCCCCGCTGATCGAGAACTTCCTCTCCGTCGTCCGTGAGGGCGAAGGAAAGGTTGAGAAGGTCGACACCTGGGGCCGTCGTCGGCTCGCTTACGAGATCAAGAAGAAGCCTGAGGGCATCTACTCGGTCATCGACCTGCAGGCGGAGCCTGCGGTCGTCAAGGAGCTCGACCGCCAGATGAACCTGAACGAGTCGGTCCTCCGGACCAAGGTCCTCCGTCCCGAGATCCACTGAGCTTCTAGCTCAGTGGTCATCGGGTTCGAGTAGCAGCAAGCAGCCAGAAGCAATCCCCGCCGAGAGGTTCACCCATGGCAGGCGAGACCGTCATCACGGTCGTCGGCAATCTCGTCGACGACCCCGAGCTGCGCTTCACCCCGTCCGGTGCGGCGGTCGCGAAGTTCCGCGTCGCGTCCACTCCCCGCATCTTCGACCGGCAGACCAATGAGTGGAAGGACGGCGAAGGCCTGTTCCTCACCTGCTCGGTCTGGCGGCAGGCTGCGGAGAACGTTGCCGAGTCGCTCACGCGAGGCATGCGCGTTGTCGTGCAGGGCCGGCTGAAGCAGCGGTCGTACGAAGACCGCGAGGGCGTCAAGCGCACGGTCTACGAGCTGGACGTCGAGGAAGTCGGCCCCAGCCTCAAGAGCGCCACCGCCAAGGTCACCAAGACCACCGGTCGCGGTGGTCAGGGCGGCCAGGGCCAGGGTGGATACGGCGGCGGCGGTCAGCAGGGTGGCGGTAACTGGGGCGGCGGTCCCGGTGCTGGTGGCCAGCAGGGTGGTGGCGGCGCTCCCGCCGACGACCCGTGGGCCACGAGCGCGCCGGCCGGCGGCCAGCAAGGCGGGGGTCAGCAGGGCGGCGGAGGCGGTTGGGGCGGAAGCTCCGGCGGTTCCAGCGGCTCTGGTGCATCCGGCGGCGGCTACTCGGACGAGCCGCCCTTCTAGGGCAGCTCGTACCCCCACTTCTTGATCACACAGGAGAAACACCATGGCGAAGCCGCCTGTGCGCAAGCCTAAGAAGAAGGTCTGCGCGTTCTGCAAGGACAAGACCCAGTACGTGGACTACAAGGACACGAACATGCTGCGGAAGTTCATTTCCGACCGCGGCAAGATCCGTGCCCGCCGCGTCACCGGCAACTGCACGCAGCACCAGCGTGACGTCGCCACGGCTGTCAAGAACAGCCGTGAGATGGCGCTGCTGCCCTACACGTCCACCGCGCGATAAGGGAAGGGTGACCGAATCATGAAGATCATCCTCACCCACGAGGTCTCCGGCCTCGGTGCTGCGGGCGACGTCGTTGACGTCAAGGACGGGTACGCCCGTAACTACCTGGTTCCGCGTGGCTTTGCCATTCGCTGGACCAAGGGTGGCGAGAAGGACGTGGCGCAGATCCGCCGCGCCCGCAAGATCCACGAGATCGCCACGATCGAGCAGGCCAACGAGATCAAGTCCAAGCTCGAGGCCGTGAAGGTCCGTCTGGCTGTTCGCTCCGGCGACGCCGGCCGTCTCTTCGGCTCCGTCACCCCGGCCGACATCGCCTCGGCGATCAAGGCTGCCGGTGGTCCGGACGTCGACAAGCGTCGCGTCGAGCTCGGCTCGCCGATCAAGACGCTCGGCGGACACCAGGTGTCCGTGCGTCTGCACCCCGAGGTCGCTGCGAAGCTCGGCATCGAGGTTATTGCTGCCTGACCAGGCTGCATTCCAGCAGAACAGTGAAGGGCCGCACCTCAGAGGTGCGGCCCTTCGCCGTTTCCGTGCTTGAGGCTTGCCGGGTTCCTACTCCGTTTCACGTGAAACAGCCAGGGACCCGGTACTCAGCGAGCGGCGCCGGTGACCAGCCACTTGCCGGAGCGGGTGCGGAGCCAGAGGGTCGCCATGCGGACGACCATCATCAGAGCCATCGCGCACCACAGCGCTGTGAGCCCGCCGCCGAGGGTGGGCACGAGCAGGGCCGCCGGGGCGAAGACGGCCAGGGTGACGAGCATGGCCCAGGCCAGATACGGACCGTCTCCGGCTCCCATCAGTACCCCGTCCAGGACGAAGACGACCCCGGCGATCGGCTGGGTCAGGGCCACCACCAGCAGGGCGGGGAAGAGAGTGTCCTGCACGGACTGGTCGCTGGTGAACAACGGCACGAAGAGTGGACGGGCGAGAACGATGAGCGCTCCGAATACCACGCCGGAGGCGACGCCCCACTGCACCATGCGGTGGCAGGCCTCACGTGCGCCCTTGGTGTCGTCCGCGCCCAGATACCGCCCGATGATGGCCTGGCCGGCGATAGCGATGGCGTCCAGCGCGAAGGCCATCAGGCTCCAGAGGGAGAGGATGATCTGGTGCGCGGCAATGTCGGTGTCGCCCAGCCGGGCAGCGACGCCGGTGGCGATGAGCAGGACGGCGCGGAGCGACAGCGTACGGACGAGGAGAGGGACTCCCGCCTGGGCGCTGGCCCTGATGCCTGCGGCGTCCGGGCGCAGTGAGGCGCCGTGCCGTCGGGCGCCGCGGACCACTACGACGAGATAGGCGACCGCCATCGCGACCTGTGCGATCACCGTGCCCCAGGCCGAACCGGCAATGCCGAGACCGGCCCCGTAGACGAGGCCCGCGTTGAGTGCCGCATTGGCGGCGAAGCCGCCGATGGCGACATACAGCGGGGTGCGGGTGTTCTGCAGCCCCCGGAGCACACCGGTCGCAGCCAGCACCACGAGCATGGCCGGGATGCCGAGGCTGGAGATCCGCAGATAGGTGGTGGCGTAGGGGGCCGCGGTATCGGAGGCGCCGAAGACTCCCACGAGCCAGGGTGCCAGGGGGAGGGTCAGAGCAATGACGGCCAGGCCGAGCAGGAGGGCCAGCCAGATGCCGTCCATGCCCTGGCGGATGGCGGAGGCCAGATCCCCGGCGCCGACCCGTCGGGCGACTGCTGCCGTGGTGGCGTAGGCAAGGAATACGAAGATGCTCACCGCCGTCGTGAGCAGAGCCGCGGCAACGGCCAGTCCGGCCAGCTGCGGGGTCCCGAGGTGGCCGACGATCGCACTGTCGACCATGACGAAGAGGGGCTCGGCCACGAGCGCGCCGAAGGCGGGAACCGCGAGCGCGATGATCTCGCGGTCGTGCTGGCGGCGACTGGGTGGCGGGCTCGCCGGTGCCTGGGTCATGGAGGCCAATCTAATCTTCCACAGGTAACAGATGCAATCCTCTATTGATCCTTACATCTGTGGGAGTTCGGTGTTCTGCTGTGCGTGGGTTGCCATGATCTTGCGCCGACTCGGAAAGTTTTTCTCCCCCACAGCCGGTGGATGGGGAAACCGCAGGTCAGAGCGGCCATGGTGAGGGTGCTATGAGTTTGTCCACAGTGCTGTCCCCCGGTCCGTGCACAGGTTCTGCATGGTTCTCCACAGCATCTGGTCCGTCGTCCACATGCCCTGTGGATAACCAGATTGGCTGACGGTGCCGGGCGGCCTACCGTGGGGCGGCGCCCCCACCCCGTTTCGGCCCTGGAAACCGGCAGAACCCGACACACCGCAACCGGAGTCGGGCGTCTTGTTTGTCGGTGCCGTGCCGTAAGAAAGAGTGGCACGGCTAGGTCCGCGGAGCGGACGGGAGGAGGTGGCCGGATGAGTATTCCCGAGCCGTTGGACGACCCCTGGGCCGACACCGGTCCCAGCGACCGGCTGCCTGTTTCCCGCCAGCGTCGGGGCGAGGGCCGCGACCGCGGAGAGCAGCACGACCGCGGCCGGGAGAGCAGCAGCTGGGAAGGCGGTTCCCCCGGTTTCGAGCGGGTGCCGCCCCAGGACCTCGACGCGGAACAGTCGGTCCTCGGTGGCATGCTCCTGTCCAAGGACGCCATCGCGGATGTCGTGGAGATCATCAAGGGGCACGATTTCTACCGCCCCGCTCACGAGACCGTCTTCCAGGCGATCCTCGACCTCTATGCCAAGGGCGAGCCGGCCGACCCGATCACGGTGGCAGCCGAGCTGGTCAAGCGTGGCGAGATCACCAAGGTGGGCGGAGCCCCGTATCTGCACACCCTGGTCCAGTCGGTGCCCACCGCGGCGAATGCTTCGTACTACGCGGAGATCGTCCATGAGCGCGCGGTGCTCCGCCGTCTCGTCGAGGCCGGCACGAAGATCACGCAGATGGGATACGCGGCGGACGGCGATGTGGACGACATCGTCAACTCGGCCCAGGCCGAGATCTACGCCGTTACCGAGCAGCGGACCAGTGAGGACTACCTGCCGCTCGGCGACATCATGGAGGGCGCGCTCGACGAGATCGAGGCGATCGGTTCACGCAGCGGCGAGATGACCGGTGTTCCGACCGGCTTCACCGACCTCGACGCCCTGACCAACGGCCTCCACCCGGGCCAGATGGTCGTGATCGCGGCCCGGCCCGCCATGGGTAAGTCCACGCTCGCCCTGGACTTCGCCCGGGCCTGCTCGATCAAGAGCAATCTGCCCAGCGTGATTTTCTCCCTGGAGATGGGCCGGAACGAGATCGCGATGCGCCTGCTCTCCGCCGAGGCGCGGGTGGCGCTCCACCACATGCGTTCCGGCACCATGACCGACGAGGACTGGACGCGGCTGGCGCGGCGTATGCCGGATGTCTCCGCCGCCCCCCTCTACATCGACGACTCCCCGAACCTCTCCATGATGGAGATCCGGGCGAAGTGCCGTCGTCTCAAGCAGCGCAACGACCTCAAGCTGGTGGTCATCGACTATCTGCAGCTGATGCAGTCCGGTGGCTCGAAGCGTGCCGAGAGCCGTCAGCAGGAGGTCTCGGACATGTCCCGGAACCTCAAGCTCCTCGCGAAGGAGCTGCAACTGCCCGTCATTGCCCTGTCCCAGCTGAACCGTGGTCCCGAGCAGCGGACGGACAAGAAGCCGATGGTCTCCGACCTTCGTGAGTCCGGTTCCATCGAGCAGGACGCCGACATGGTGATCCTGCTGCACCGTGAGGACGCCTACGAGAAGGAGTCACCGCGGGCGGGCGAGGCGGACCTGATCGTGGCCAAGCACCGTAACGGTCCGACGGCGACGATCACCGTCGCCTTCCAGGGGCACTACTCGCGCTTCGTGGACATGGCACAGACCTGACCGATGTCTGTAGAGGGTCTCGAATTGCCTATGCAGACCGTGGACAGTCCCTCTTCGAACGAGCCGAGCCGAACCGAACCGAACATCCTGAATGGGCTGCCGACCAGGTTCGCTCGGCAGCCAGCCGCTATGTGTCTCCTCCTGAGATCGCACCGCACAGTGCCGGCGCGGCTGTTGACGTGACGCTCGCTGATCTCGACGGGTGCGAACTCGACATGGGGACGCGTATGAACGCGACTCCGGAGGAGAGCGCGGGCGCCAGTTACATGCAAACCGACTGCATCAGCGACGAGGCTCGCTCGCATCGGGACATCCTGAGCTCCGCACTCACTGCTGTCGGCCTGGTCAACTACCCCACTGAGTGGTGGCACTGGTCATACGGAGACCGTTGCCGGGCCTTGGAAACGGGAACGGCAGTCGCCTACTACGGCCCCAGGGAACTCGACCAACCGCCGACTCCGCCGCACCGGAAGCAGTCCGGCACCCTTGGAAATGACGTGCCTTCTGAGACGAACTCGGCATGACATGGCGTGAGACAGCCTGAAGAGCAGCAGGTCACAGCGATACCGCTTACGACATCACCGCGGGACCAGCGAGTCGGTGGCTGCTGCCTCAGCGCGCTTTCTCGTACCTGGTCAGGACCACGCCGCCGGGAAACGTCCGCGTCTCCACCAGGTTCAGGTTCACCCAGCTGTCCAGCGCGCTGAAGAACGGCGTGCCGCCGCCCACCAGGACCGGATGGGCGGCGATCACGTACTCGTCGATCAGCCCGGCGCGCATGGCCGCCCCGGCGAGCGTGGCGCCGCCGATGTTCATTGGGCCGCCGTCCTCTGCCTTGAGCCGGGTGATCTCGGCGATCGCTTCGCCGGAGACCAGGCGGGCGTTCCAGTCGACCGTGTCGATCGTCGAGGAGAACACCACCTTCGGCGTGTCCCGCCAGTTCCGGGCGAACTCGGTCTGCGCCGGGGTGGCGTCGGGCTGCTGGTCGCCGGTCGGCCAGTAGGAGCTCATCGTCTCCCACAGCTTTCGCCCGTACAGCGACAGGCCACTCGCCTGCTCGTGGTCGAGCCACCACTGGAACAGCTCGTCGCTCGGCTCGCTCCAGCCGATGTCGTCGCCGGGCGCGGCGGTGTAGCCGTCCAGGGTCAGATTCATGCCGTAGATCAGTGTCCGCATGGCCCAGACTTCCTTTCACGGGCGTCCGAGGTGTAGACCAGCGCGGCGCGGGAAACTCATCGGTGCGCGATCCGGGCTCGCCGACGTTGGTCGTCACCAGCGGTCAGCCGCATCCCGGTAACCGGTTCGGCGTCAAGGCAGAGCCCATCCGGCCGGCCGGCGTCGCTGCGCGCATCCGCGAAGCACGCCGCTGGGCTGCAATGGGACGACGTCGGCTGGTTCGGCCGGGGCGGCGGCGGCACGGGCGGCGACCCGTCGGCCGCCACCGGGCCCCAGTCCTTCGTGGCATCCTCCGGGCAGGCATCACTGTATTTCGGGCGCACTCTCCCGTACAGGATCCGCGGATTCCCGGTGACCTGGGCCGTCGGCCGAGGCAGCGCCACGCAGCGCCGCCTCGACCCGGCGGTTGCCGGTCATGGTGGCCGTGACGGCGGTCATGGCCAGGAGGAGGCCGGCGGCGGCATAGAGCGGGGTGCGCAGATCGTACGCGGTGGCCAGCCAGCCGCCGAGGAAGGCGCCGAACGGGGCGGCGCACATGGCGAGCATGCGGGAGGTGGAAGCGACCCTGCCCATCAGCCGGGCCGGGACGATCGCCTGCCGGAGCGAGGGCCCGAGCACCATCGTGGCACCCATGCCCGCCCCGCAGGCGGCGAGTGCGAGCCCCGCCACGTACGGATTCGGGGCGGCGGCAAGCCCCAGGATGGCAAGTCCCTCAACCGCGGCCGTGCAGGTCAACGCGGTGCCGGTGCCGAGCCGGCGGCCGAGGAAGGAGGCGATGCCCGCGCCGAGCAGGCCGCCGGTGGCCTCGGCCGTGAGGAGCAGGCCGTAGCCGAAGGTGCCGATGCCGAGACGGTCGTGCGCGAAGAGGGCGAGCACGGTCTCCACGGCGAGGAAGGCGATGTTCCCCACCGCCGGACGGAGTGCGAGCCCGAGAAGCAACCGGTCCCGGAAGACGTACGAGGCACCGGCCCGCGCCTGCCCGAGCAGCGACTCGCGGGCCTCCGGCACGGGCCGGGGTGCGGCGGGCAGCGACCGTACGAGCAGTGCCGAGAGCGCGAACGACACCGCGTCGGCGAGCAGCGGAACCGCCCGCCCGAGCGCGAGCAGCGCACTTCCCGCAGGCGGCCCCGCGAAGCCGGACATGGCGGTCTGGGCGCCGCGCAGCCGGGAGTTGGCGCGCTCCAGGAGCGCGGTGTCGCGACCGAGCAGATGCGGCAGATAGGCCGTGGCGGCCGTGTCGAAGAACAGTCCGCCGAGGCCGAGCAGGAAGGCGACGGCCGCGAGCAGTGCAATGCTCAGCACGTCGAGCGCGGCCGCCGCCGCAGGTATCGCGAGCAGCAGCGCACGCGCCATGTCCGCGACCCACATCGTGCGCCGGCGGTCCCAGCGGTCCACCAGCGCACCGCCGAGCATCCCGAAGAGCAGCCACGGCAGCGTGCCTGCGGCCGTGACGGCGGCCAGCGCCATCGGATCCCGTGTCAACGTCAACGCGAGCAGCGGCAGCGCGGCATGCGTGACCCCGTCACCGAGCGAGGACACCGTCTGCGCGGTCCACAGCCGTCCGAACCCGGCGGGCAACTTCCTTGCGTCCGAGGTCACTCGGCATCACCCGCGGCCTGCTCGCGTGGTGCAGGCCGGAACAGCGCGAAGGCGAGCGACGCGTCCGGAAGCGACGGGTCGGACAGTTCCTGGTACTCGTCCGCCAGCGCATCCAGCCGCGCGCCCAGCTCCGCGAACTGCTCCCCGGTGAGCCGCAGATGAGCCATCCGCACCTGGCGTTCGTCATCGGCGGGCGCGGCCTCCAGGTCCGCCACAGCATGCCGCATCAGCACATCCGGCTGACCCGTGCCCGGGTCCGGCAGCACGATCGCCCGCGCGGCCATCGCGTAGTACCGCTCGGTGACCCCCCGCACCTTGCGCGTTCGTACGACCTTCACGAGGCCGGCGCGTTCGAGCAGCCGGACGTGATAGCTGGAACTCCCCTTTGCGAGTCCCATCCGTTCGGCGATCTGTGTAATCGTCGCCGGCTCGAAGCGGAGGACCGCCATGATCCGGTGGCGCGTGAGGTTGGAGACGGCGCGCAGTTGCGCGTCAGTGGTGACGTGAAGCGTCTCGGGTAGGTCATCGGCAGTCATGTGGCCAATGGTCAACGATTCTTGACCATTGGGCAAGGGGGTTTCCGCGCGGTTCCGCAATGCGCTGTCCGCGCGAGGTGGTTTCGCTCCGCAGTGGGCAACGTGGTCCGTATCGCGTCCGGTTGACGAGGGTGGGGTCGCTCTCGGGGCTCATCTCTGCCACCAGGGAACACGCGCCGGTGTGCGCGCATGCTCGCCGCGGTCGGCGCGTGTGCGCGGCTGTCGCGACTCCGTCCTCAGTGCTCACACGGTGAGCGGCCCGGACAGCGGGCAACTCGACCGCCGCTGCTCATCGGCTCTCGCCGCCGGAGCGCAGGCCGTTGATCAGCAGTCCCAGCAGGTGCTCGGCGGATTCCTCCGGTACCTGTTCACGCATCCAGGCGGCGGCGTTCATCAGCGTGTGTACGTCCGCTGCCGTGACCTCGCTGCGGACCATGCCCGCCTCTCGGGCGGCGGTCAGCAGGCCCTCCGTGATCGCGGCCATCCGCCCGCACGCCTCGTGCAGTTCCGATGCCTGGTCGTCCAGACTCTCCATCAGGAGCGCGGCAAGTCCCCGGTAGGCCGCTGCGTGCAACGCGACGGCGCCCATCCACTTCTCGAGGGCGGGCAAAGGTGATTCCCGCTCCGGTAGTTCGCCGCCCAGCTCGAAGAGCGCCGTGTGTCGCTCACGCAGCAGGGCCGCACACAGTGCGCGTCGGTTCGGGAAGTGCCCGTACAGCGTCCCGACCGCGACTCCGGCCTGGCGGGCGATCCCCTCCAGTGACGCTCCGGTGCCCTGCTCGCGGAACGCTCCGTCGGCCGCCGCCAGGATGCGCTCGCGGTTGCGCTGCGCGTCGGCGCGCGGCCGGCGTGTTCCAGTGCCGCTCATTCACCGGCCCCCTTGCCAAATCGAGGATGCCTCGACTTATTATTTCGAGGACCCCTCACTTTAGACGAAGGGCTTCACATGATCTTGGTTACCGGGGCCACCGGATCCATCGGCAAGCATCTGGTCCGGCAACTCCTGGATCTCCACGTGCCGTTCAAGGCACTGGTCAGGGATGCGGGCAAAGGCCGGGCGCTCGGCTGCCCGCACGTCGTCGGGGACTTCGACGACCCCGCCTCGATCGCCGCGGCGCTCGTCGGCGTCGACCAGGTCCTGCTCAACGGCGCGGGCGCGGTCCCCACTGCCGACGGAGCGCCGCAGCCCATGGTTGCCCAGCAGAAGGCCGTCATCGACATGGCCGGGCGCGTCGGCGTCGGGAAGATCGTCAAGGTCTCTGTCCGGCACGCCCACCAGGGCGGCAGACTCGCGGAGGGCGCGCACTGGGACATCGAGCAGCACCTGAAGGCGTCAGGTGTCGAGTGGGCCCTCCTCCAGCCCAGCGGTTTCATGCAGAACTTCATCACCGGAGCAGGCACGTTCAGCGACGACGGCAGTCTCATCGCCCCTGCGGTCGATGCGCCGGTCTCGTACATCGACTGCTACGACATCGCCGCATGCGCGGCCGTCCTGCTGACCGAACCCCCGGGCGCGGGCCGGACTTTCGTCCTGACCGGTCCGGAGCCACTCACCATGGCCGAGATCGCCGGGCACCTCTCCGGTGCCCTCGGCAAACCCGTCGACGTCATCGGCCTGAGCAGCGACGACATGGCGGCACGGCTCACGGCGCACGGTGTCCCCGCACAGTTCGCGGATGATGTCGCTTCCCTCTGGGCCGATGTCGGCACCGGATATCTGGCGGCGACGACGCCCGAGGTCAAGAACCTGACCGGACGCGAACCGCGTACTTTCGCCGCGTTCCTGGACACACACCAGTCCGCCTTCCGCTGAGTCGTGAGGCCCGCGGGGCTGCACCGCATCGCTGGGGGTGTTGGTTCACCGTGTGTCGTGATATGCCGCCGGCCGGGTATCCGACCGTCTGCGTGGTGACCCTCGTCATGGACGGACTTGTCCGGCGGCGAAGGCCGATCGCATCCTCTTGCCGTTCACCACCATCACGACGCCGGCCAACAGTGCTCCGCACACACCCTGCTCGACCTTCAGCCACACCGGGAAGGCGCCGGGCAGCGCGATGATGACCGCGATGGCCACCAGCATGATGGCCGAGGCCAGCCGCAGCCGGAGATAGGACCGGCTGTGGCCGCGGCTTGTCCGGACGGCGAAGGAGACCATCAGGATGGAGGTGGCGACGACGATGACCGCACGTACCCAGACGGCATCGGTCACCAGGTCGTGGTGGTTGCGCAGCAGGACGACGGCGATGAGGGCGAGCACGCTGAGTCCGGCGTAACAGCCGACGAGCAGCGTCGTCCCACGGAACGCCTGCCGGATGCCTGGATCCGCGAATGGCGACTCGGAGACCGCGCCGGAGTGCGGTCCATGGGGCCTACGGGTGTTCATGGTGATTGATCCCTTCGCTGACTGCATCGCGCCCCCGACGCCCGGATGTCAGGGGGAGACGGCTCGGAACGGAGCTGCGGCACGGTCGGTCCGGCCGGTACGGAGGCGAGAGGACGCTCAGGAGCGCCGCGGCCGCCTCAGTGCAGACTCCTGCCTCGCGGACGCGCAGGTCGCGCCCGGTCCTGATCTGCGGACCGGCCCTGGTCCAGGATCCGGCTCAGGTCCCGCGCATACGTCGTTCACGCGGGTGAGACCCGAGCCGGCCGGCCTCGGGGGCCGGCCCGGGCTGTCCCGTAAGGGCCCGGCCGGCGGCTTCGGGAGGGGACCGGTACGCGGCCGGGACCGTGGGGCCGCGAAATGGGTTCGCCCCGGGCAGGCCGGGGCGATAGTTGTTGGTGATGACATCTCCCGCTGAACAGTTCCTCCCCGGTACGCAGCGCGCTCTGCTGCACCGCATCGCCACCGCCCAGACCGAGGGCCGCTCACCCTCCGTGGTCGCCGCCGTGCGGCGGCAGGGCCAGGCCGTCTGGAACGGCTCCCGTAGCTGTGTCGACGGCCATGCCCCCGACGCGGACACCCAGTTCCGAATCGGCTCCCTCACCAAGACGTTCACGGCGGTGCTGGTCCTGCGGCTGCGTGACGAGGGCCTGCTGGATCTGTCCGATCCGCTGGAGAAGCACCTGCCCGGTACGGGAGCAGGCGACGTCACCCTTTATCAGCTGCTCGGACACAGCGCGGGACTGGGCGCCGAGGCACCCGCCCCCTGGTGGGAACGGACCCCCGGCAGCCTGCGGCCCGGACTCGCCGATGTGCTCGGTGAGCAGCCCACGATGCACCCGCCGGGCCGGCGGCACCACTACTCCAACCCCGGCTACACGGTGCTCGGAGCGCTGATCGAGGCGCTGCGCGGCGCCCCGTGGGCGCAGGTACTGCGGAGCGAGGTCCTGGAGCCGCTGGGCATGCACCGCACGGGTCCGGAGCCCGAGGCGCCGCATGCAGGTGGCTGGGCCGTCCACCCGTGGGCGGACGTCATCCTGCCCGAGCCGGCCGAGGACCTCGGCCTGATGGCCCCGGCCGGTCAGCTCTGGTCCACCACGGCCGATCTCCTCCGGTTCGCCGCCTTCCTGGCCGAGGGGGACGACCAGGTGCTCCGTGCCGCTTCAGTGGCGGAGATGAAGGAACCGTCCACCCCGCCCGAGTCGGGGGACTGGGACGGCAATTACGGCCTGGGGCTGCAGGTGGTCCGGAGGAACGGCCGGACACTCGTCGGACATACGGGGTCGCTGCCTGGATTCCTGGCCGCTCTGTGGTTCTGTGCCGAGGACGATGTGGCCGCCATCGTGTTCGCCAACGCCACCTCGGGGCCGCCCATCGGGGAAGTCGCCGCCGAACTCGTGGACATCGTCGCCGAGTCCGAGCCCCGTATCCCGGAGCCATGGCGCCCACTGCCGGAGGTGGACGCAGAACTTCTTGCGCTGACCGGCCCCTGGTACTGGGGTACGCGTACCAACATCCTGCGCCTCACCCCCGATCGCGGCCTGGAACTCCGCGGACTCCGCGGCGAAGGGCGTGGTGCTCGCTTCACGGCACGGCCTGACGGTACCTGGATCGGGCTGGACGGCTATTACGCGGGGGAGACACTGCGGATCGTCCGGAACGACGACGGCAGCGTGAACCATCTGGACCTGGGATCGTTCGTCTTCACGCGCGAGCCGTACGATCCTGCAGCGGACGTTCCGGGCGGGGTGGACGAGAACGGATGGCGTGGCCTGGGGCGTTGAGCGTCTTGTTTCACGTGAAACGGCGCGCCGGGCCGGTCAGGACGTCAACTCCCTTTCCAGGGGGGTGCGGAAGCGCGGAGTGATCCGTGCGTCCCCCACCCAGCCGGCCAGCCGGGATGCCTCCGCTTCGATGGCCGCGGTGGCATCCCGGCCGGCGTCGGTCAGCAGTCGCCACACCGGCTCGCCGTCGGCACGCTGAGCCCAGCCGCCCACGATGCGGCCGTTCCACCACACGGTGGGGCCGATGTTGCCGGAGCGGTCGAAGAGGGCCGCTCGGTGCTCGGTGGGGAGATGGAAACCGCGGTCGGCCCAGCCCATGGCGCTCGGGTCGAGGGCGGGCAGCAGAGCGGCCCAGGGCTCCGGCGCCGGATCGGACGCCATGTCTCCCGGTGCGACCCAGGCGGTGGAGCCGTCGTCGAGCCCTACCTCCTCGGCTCCGACGGCTTTCAGCGCCGTGCGAACCTGCCCGAGCCCCCAGCCCGTCCACCACTTGAGGTCTGCCTCGGACGCGGGGCCGTACGAGCCGAGCCAGCGCAGGGCCAGCTCCGCCTGCGCCCCGGCCGTGGGCGGTACGGTCCGGGGCTCGGCAGCCGTCCAGCGGAACTGGCTGGATGTCCAGGAGCCACGCGGGCGGTCCCGGCGGATGCGGCCCTCGGCGGCGAGTATGCGGATGACCCGAGAGGCCACCCCCTGCACCGCCTCGTACTTCTTTCCGGGGAAGACCGTGATCTTCGTGCGCAGGGCGGGGACGGCGGCGGACAGCTCGCTGCCGGCTGCTGTGCCGCGGGCGGTGAGGGCCGCCAGAGTGGCGTCCTCGGCATCGGCCAGCCAGCGTTCGTCCAGTCCCTTGCCGTCCTCGGCCAGGTGTTTCAGGAACGTCCTGCGTTCCTTGGCCGCCACAGCGCGCGCGTTCGACGCCTCGATCTGTGGGGCCAGGGCCTCCGAGACGGTGAAAAGGGTGTTGCGCATGGAGAGCATCCGGACCAGTGAGACGTCGTCGTACAGCGACTTCTCCACCGTGGCGATATCCGGAGCGCGGAGCCTGGCGCAGACGGACAGGAAGACGGTGGAGGCGTCGGTGGCATGCAGTGCGATGAGGGCGTCGGCCACGGCAACGGGGGTGTCGGCCCGCGTGCCGGGTGCCAGGAGGTGACGGTTGGCAAGTCTGATGCGGCGCTGTTCGTCGCTGATGCGGTGCACCTTGGACCCCCTCGGATTCCGCGCTGCGGTCAGAGAGCGAGCTTGAAGCCGACATGGCTGGCGACGAAGCCGAGCCGTTCGTAGAAACGGTGGGCGTCGGTGCGGGTCGCGTCGGACGTGAGCTGAACCAACTGGCAGTCCTGGCGCCGGGATTCGTCCACCGCCCACTGGATGAGCCGGGTACCGAGTCCGCTGCCGCGCTCGTCCTTGTGGACACGGACGCCTTCGACGACGGAGCGTGTCGAGCCGCGTCGGGAGAGGCCGGGGATCACCGTCAGCTGGAGGGTGCCGACGACGCGGTCCGCGCGAACGGCGACCATCAGGTGCTGGTTCGGGTCATCGGCCAGCCGCCGGAAAGCCGCCCGGTACGGGGTGAGGTCGTCCGGTGACTCACGCGTGGCGCCCAGCGGATCGTCGGCGAGCATGGCCACGATCTCGGAGAGGTCATCGGGATCCGCGGCACGTATTTCCAGATCGCTCATGATCCGCAGCCTACGCAGCCGCCTCGGCCGGTGCGGCGGCAATCGGGCTATACGGGGACCTTCAGCTCCTCGACTGCCCGCACGAGCGGGGTCAGCTCGGGGTTCCTGGCAGCCTCGTCGAGTGCGGCGCGCAGCGCGGTGTCATTGGTCGGCCTGGCCTCGGCGAGCAGGGCGAGGCCGGCCTCGGTGACATCCGTGTAGATGCCCCTGCGGTCGGTGTCGCAGAGGTACCGGGTCAGCAGGCCGCGGTCCTCGAGGCGGGTGACCAGGCGGGTGGTGGCGCTCTGGCTGAGTACGACGGCGTCGGCCACCTGCTTCATCTGCAGATGTCCGCCCGGTCCGCTGTGCTGCCGGCTCAGGACGTCCAGTAGTGAGTACTCCCGCACGCTGAGGCCGTGCCCGCTCTGCAGGGCGCGCTCAATATGGGCCTCGATCTTCCCGTGAAGCAGGGAGAGCGCACACCACCCCTGGGAGAGGGCGGTGAGTGCCGGGTCCGTCGCTGTCATGGTCTCTCCTCCGTGCCGGAGCTGCTTGGCTCCAGGATAGGCGACGTACGCAATAGCCCGCGCTTGCAATTAATCAGCGTCTGCAATTATTGTGGACGCTCGTAAGGCGCAGACGCAATCTTCAGGGAAGGTGAAACCCATGCCGCTCGCGCTCCTCGCCCTCGCCATCGGGGCATTCGGTATCGGAACCACCGAGTTCGTGATCATGGGGCTTCTCCCCGAGGTGGCCGCGGACTTCCAGGTCTCGATCCCCACCGCGGGCTTCCTCGTCACGGGCTACGCGCTCGGTGTCGTCCTCGGCGCCCCGCTGATGACCGTTCTCGGCACCCGGGTCACTCGCAAACGCATGCTGATGATCCTGATGGGGCTGTTCGTCATCGGCAACGTGGTGTCCGCGACCGCGCCGGTCTTCGGCGTGATGCTCGCCGGCCGGGTCATCGCCTCCCTGGCTCACGGTGCCTTCTTCGGCATCGGATCGGTCGTGGCGGCGGATCTGGTCGCGCCGCACAAGAAGGCCGGTGCCATCGCCATGATGTTCACCGGCCTCACCGTCGCCAACGTCGTCGGCGTCCCGCTCGGCACCTACATCGGGCAGAGCGTCGGCTGGCGGGCCACGTTCTTCGGCGTCGCCGCACTCGGCGTCATCGGCCTCCTCGGTGTGGCCAGGCTCGTCCCCGACCAGCCCCGCGCCGAGGGCGTCCGACTCCGCCACGAGCTGGCCGCGTTCCGCAACGTGCAGGTCCTGCTGGCCATGGCGATGACGGTGCTCGGCTTCGGCGGGGTCTTCGCGGCGATCACCTACATCACGCCGATGATGACCGAGATCGCCGGCTACTCGGCCTCCTCGGTCACCTGGCTGCTCGTCCTCTTCGGACTCGGCATGGTCGGTGGCAACCTGCTCGGCGGCAAGTTCGCCGACCGCCATCTGATGCCTCTGCTGTACGTGTCGCTGGGTGCGCTGGCCGTAGTGCTGTCGCTGTTCACCCTGACCGCCCACAACAAGATCGCGGCAGCCGTCACCATCGTGCTGATCGGCGGCCTGGGCTTCGCGACCGTGCCCCCGCTGCAGAAGAGGGTTCTCGATCAGGCGGCGGGTGCCCCGACCCTCGCCTCCGCCGTGAACATCGGCGCCTTCAACCTCGGCAACGCACTGTCGGCCTGGCTCGGCGGCATCGTCATCGCAGCCGGTCTCGGCTACACGGCGCCCAACTGGGTCGGCGCGGTCCTCGCCGCCTCCGCCCTGGTTCTCGCCGTGGTCTCCAGCGCCCTGGAGCGCCGTACGGCCACCCGGAGCCGTCTCGTCGCCGCCCACATCCCGGAGCCGGCCGCCGTACCCGCGGCCCGGCACTGACCCCAACACCCCCACCCACAGCACCGCACGGCGTCGCAACGCGCCGCACGCACCCCACCAAGGAGCCATCCCATGAGCACCCTCACAGCCGCCGTCGCCCCGCTGACCACGCAGGACGCGGAGGCGCTCGTCGACGCGGCCCGTAAGGCCGCCGAGACCGCAGGTGTCGCCGCGGCCGTCACGGTCCTCGACGCGGGCGGCCATCTGCTGTCCTTCCGCCGCGACGACCGGGCCGTTCTCATCGCAGGTGAGACCAGCACCCGCAAGGCGTACACGGCACTTCAGCTCAACGCGCCGACGGCCGACCTGGTCGACGCGGTCCAGCCGGGCGGGCTCTTCCACACCCTGCCGACCGCACTGGACCGGCCGTTGCTCTTCATCGCCGGCGGTGTCCCGGTCCACCGTGACGGCCGGCTGATCGGTGCCGTAGGTGTCGGTGGCGGGGCGCCCGAGCAGGACCACGGGTTCGCAACCACTGCCGTGGGCAGCCTCTCCTGAGGCCGCATCCACCTTGCGGGCCAAGGTAATTCATTGGTGTCAGCTCCCATATGGCCGGAGAATCACGGCACATGGGAGCTGACATTCATGGGTTCGTCGAGTGCCGGTCCCGGTGGACCGATCCGGAAGACGTGTGGTCCGGGGCCGTCGATCTCGAACTGCTCTACCTGGGCCGGGACTACGATGCGTTCGGCTGCCTGTTCGGCGTGCGCAACCACGCAGGCTTCGCTCCGCTCGCCGCGGAGCGCGGACTGCCCGAGCTGCTGTCCGACGCCGCACGCACGGAATTCGAGGCATGGGACGACACGGCGCACAGCCCCAGCTGGATCGGCTGGGACGAGCTGAAGTCTGTCGACTGGGACGAGCCGGCCGAGACCACGGACCGCCGGATCCATGAGTACGAAGCGGTGGACGGGAGCTGGGTCCTCGTCTCCAAGGCGGTCTGGAGCGCACGGTTCGCCGCGGCAGCCCGACTGCCGGTCGATCCCGCGGCAGGTGTGGCCGGCGGCTACGGCGAGGAGACCTGGCCGGAAGGCACGGAGTGGCGGGACGCTGAGCGCCTCTACCGGGTGGAGCGGATGCTCCGCCGTGACGCTGTGCCGGCGGAGGGCGAGTGGAAGCCGGTGTGGTCCGTCATGGAAGCCCTCGCCGCCGTGCACGGTGACGAGAACGTCCGGCTCACCGTCTGGTTCGACAACTGACCTGAGGTCCCTGCTTCTCCGGGCCGTTCACCGGCCGGTCGTCAGCCCGTCGCCACGCTCAGCGGTGCGAAGCACTGTGTCCAGTCCCCCGGCTGCCGGTCCCCGAGGCTCATCACCGTGGTCTCGGAACCGGGCTGGAGACCGTGCTCCCCGAGCCAGTCGAGGAGCTCCTGGTGACGGGCGTCGATGTCGGCACGCAGTGGCCGGTCGGTCGCCCCGGCCAGCGAGGTCACGAGCAGCTTCGCCGTGGCGGTGTCCCGCGCGATCAGCGGGCCGACTACATGACTGCCCGCGCTCGGCCAGAGCGCCGCGTACCCGATGAGCTCCCCGCCGTCCTCGGCCACCCGCAGGTGGTCGGCGAAGGCCGGGAGACGTGTCAGAAGGTGTGTCCGGTCGAGTCCGAAGGCCTCCGCGTCCAGCCGGAGCATGGCCTGAAGATCCCCGGCCGAGGCAGGACGGACAGCGAGGCCCGGTCGAGCCGCCGCGTCCGGACCGCCGGTCTCGCCGGTCGGCCGGAATTGCCCGCTCACCCGCTGGGCACTCCCCACCGTGGCGAACCCGAGCTTTTCGTAGAGCGGTCGGCCCGATGCCGTTGCGTAGAGGCTGAGAGGGGCGCCCCCGGTCGTCTCGATCGTCCGGTCCATGAGGTAGCGGGCGACCCCTTGCCGGGCATAACGGCCGGCGACCAGCATCATGCCGATGGCAGCCATGCGGGGGCCGTAGGAGGTCACCACACAGGTCGCCATCAGGCCTTTGCCGTCGGGATCGTCGATACCGAAAGCCGTTCCCGCCGTGAGGAGCAGCCCCCAGCGGTGTTCGTCACGCGGCCAGCCGCGGTCCTCGCTGAGGTCGGCGCAGGGGACCAGATCGTCCCGGGTGAGACGCCGGACTGGTAGACCGGCGAGCGGGCGGGGCAGTGAGCTGGACATGAGGGTCAGGCTGTCCGACTCACTGATCGCTCGTCCACCGCTTTATCGGATCTGGCCGAGACCCGCAGCCTTCGGCCTCGTCGGGTCGGTCCCCACGGCTTCAGTACCGAGATGGCCGTGATGAAGAGATAGGTCGCCGTGGCCACCGAGGGAGCGACGATCAGGTTGATGTCGGCTCTGCCGAGTTCTGCGGCCTCGTTGATGCCGGGGCGCAAGGAGAAGACCGACAGGACCGTCGTGATCAGGGTGAGCCAGAATTTCGTCCAGACCCAGCGGTGCCTGGCCAGACCCCACGGGGTGCGGAGCGAGAGGACCAGGCCGCTGATGAGGGAGAGCAGCGCGACCGGGACGACGAGCCAGTCACCGAAGATCTTCATGGCGCGGGTTGCGGCCTGTGCGGTGGCTGCATCGCCGGAGGTGAAGCCGGCGATGCCCAGCGTCAGCAGACCAACGGTGAGTCCGAGCCAGCTGACGGATACCGCGACGTGTGCGACAAGGAGACTTCGACGGGGGCGGCGCTTGAGTGGTTTCACGTGAAACACGCTGCCGGGAGATGACCGGCCGGTCATCTGTCCGGGGGAGTATCCGTCCGTACTGGCCTCGGCGTAGACAGCCGCGCAGAGCCACCCGGCCCATTCGCCTCGCCCGGCGTGGATCAGCCCAGGTCGTTCGCGTGCATCGCGCGGACGCCCTCGATGTTGCCGTCCAGATAGTGCCGCAGCGACAGCGGTACGAGATGGACGGCCGCGATCCCGACCCGGCTGAACGGCACCCGTACGACGTCGTACTCCCCGCAGGGTTCGTCGATCTCGGGGCCGTGGCGCAGGGACAGGTCCATCGAATCGAGCCGGCAGACGAAGAAGTGCTGGACCTTGACGCCCTTCACTCCGTTGCTCTCGATGTGTTCCACGGTGTCGACGAAACAGGGGACCACGTCGGTGATCTTGGCGCCGAGCTCCTCGTCCACCTCGCGGTGCAGGGCGTCCACGACGGTCGCGTCCTCGGGCTCGACCCCGCCACCCGGTGTGAGCCAGTAGGGATCCACCCCCGGTTTGGTGCGCTTGATGAGGATGAGGTCGTTGCCGTCGAGCAGGATGGCGCGTGCGGTGCGCTTGACCACAGGACGTTCGGTCATGGCAAGAGCGTGGCCCGCTGGACCGCTTCTGAAACACCTGAGCGCTGCCGGACTGCTGTGCGGTCACCAGTCGGCTGCGGCACGCAGCAGCCACTCGTGCGCGCGAGCGAGATGGGGCAGCGCGAGCGTGCCGGTCCGTGCGGCGAGGAAATAGGTGCGCAGCGGTGGCACGGGAGGGTCGAGGAGCGCCACCACCTCCCCCCGCTCCAGTGCCTCTTCGCAGAGATAGCGGGGCAGCACCGCCAGCCCGGCGCCGGCTGCCGTGCATTCCAGGACTGCCCGGAGGTCCGGTGCGATGACGGCCCCCGCGGCCGCCGGCCTGCTGTCGAAGACCGCGGACCAGTACCGGGAGACGAGTGGCAGGCTCTCGTGCACCTCCACCACCGGCAGCTGTTCCAGGACGACGGGGCCGTTGCGCCGCAGGGTCCCGGGGCCGAGACGCCCGGCCCAGCGGGGCGCGGCGACCAGCACGTGTTCCTCGTCGCAGAGCGGGGTCGCGGTGAGCAGCCCGCCGCGCGGGCGGGCTGTCACGATGGCCAGATCGTGGTGTCCGGCGGCCAGGCCGTCCAGCGTCTCGTCGGTGTTCGCCGAGAACGCGCTGCGCAGGGCCAGGCCCTGGGTGATCAGCGGCATGAGCGCGGGAAGGGCCCGTAGCGAGGTGAATTCCGGTGGCCCGGCCAGATGCAGCGTGCGAACGCCGGACTCCTCGTCGAGCTCTGCCTCGGTGATCTCCACCAGCGCGTCGAGGTGGGGAGCCGCCCGGTGTGCGAGCTCGTCCCCGATGGCCGTGGGGGTCACACCACGGGCCCGGCGCAGGAAGAGCGGGCGGCCCAGCTGCCGCTCCAGCGTGCGTATCTGCGAGGTCACGGCGGGCTGTGAGAGGCCGAGGAGAGCGGCGGCCCTGGTGAACGAACCGGCCCGGTGCACGGTGACGAACGTGCGCAGAAGGGCCAGGTCCATGCCCCGTCCCCTCCCGCCTTCTGCGACGTGTCGGACCCGGACAACCATAAATATGCCGATAGGGCCCTGCCGCTACTGTGATTGGACACTGACGCAGAGTCAACTAGCCTTGTCGAGGCGGTTCTTCGCGCGGAGAAGGCGGAGGGCCGGGACGGTCCGAGCCACGAGGGGGGAGGCTCGGACCGTCCGTACCGCATCTGCCGCTGTCGGTAAGGCTGCTCAGCTCCCGGCGACCGCCTCGGCCAGCGCCCGTTCCACGTCGGCCACCAGATCCGCCGGGTTCTCGGCGCCGACCGAGAAGCGGATAAAGCCTTCCGGTACGGCGTCGCCGCCCCAGCGGGCCCGTCGCTCGGCGGTGGAGCGCACCCCGCCGAAGCTGGTCGCCTCCTCCACCAGCCGGAGCGCCGAGAGGAAGCGCTCGGCGGTCTCCCGGTCGGCCAGGACGAACGACACCACGGAGCCGAAGCGCCGCATCTGCCGTACGGCCTTCGGGTGGGAGGGATCGGTGGGCAGCCCGGGATACCGCAGCCCGGTCACTTCCCGGCGCTCGGAGAGCGCCTCGGCGAGAGCGAGGGCGTTCCCGCACTGCCGCTCGATCCTCAGTTCCAGGGTGGCCAGCGAGCGGTGCGCCAGCCAGGCCTCCATCGGCCCCGGAATCGCGCCGACGACCTTGCGCCAGCGCCGTACGCCCGCCGCCAGCCCGGGATCGAGGCATGCCACATGGCCGAGCAGGATGTCGCCGTGCCCGGTCATGCCCTTGGTGTCGCTGGCCACCGAGAAGTCGGCGCCCAGCTCCAGCGGGCGCTGGCCGAGCGGAGTGGCGAGCGTGTTGTCCACGGCCACCAGCGTCCCGCCCGCGTGCGCCGCTTCCACGAGCCGCCGCACGTCACAGACGTCGAGCCCGGGATTGGACGGGGTCTCGATCCACAGGAGCCTGGCTCCCTCCAGGGCGGACAGCTGGGCATCGCCGCTGGTCGGCGCGGTCCGCACCTCCACCCCGAAGGCCTCCAGCTGTGCCCGTGCCAACGGGAGCGCCTGGTATCCGTCGTCGGGCAGCACGATCACGTCACCGCTGCGCGCCTGGGACAGCAGGACGGCCGAGACCGCCGCCATTCCGGAGGCGAAGACCGTGGTCTCGACGCGCTCCCCCGGCGCTTCGAGCTCACCGATCGCCCGTTCCAGGTGGGCCCAGGTCGGATTGGTGTCACGGCCGTAGGTGTACGGGCCGGTCGGCTCGCCCGACAGGTGGAAGTGCGCGGCGAAGACCGGACCGGGGAGAGTCGGTTCGTACTGTTCCGGTTCCGGAAGGCCGGCACGTACCGCGCGGGTTCCCTCGCCCATGGTGCTCATCCTGCGTCCTCGCTTCTCTCTCCGGTCTGTCACTGGTCCTGCCTGCACTGTTCCAGGTGCGCGCTGGTCAGTCCTCGTCGGGCAGGACGACGTTCAGAGCCCAGGACACGATCGAGATGATCAGTCCGCCGAGCACCGCGGTCCAGAAGCCGTCGACGTGGAAGCTCAGATCGAACTTGTCGGCCAGCCAGGAGGTCAGCATCAGCATCAGTGCGTTCACCACCAGGGTGAACAGTCCCAGGGTGAGGATGAAGAGCGGCAGTGTGAGCAGCTTCAGGACCGGCTTCACAACAAAGTTGACCAGGCCGAAGATCAGGGCGACCACGATCAGGGTCAGTACCTTGCGGCCGGTGCTGCCGCCGGACAGCGTGATGTCGTGGAGGAGCCAGATGGCCACGGCCAGCGCACCCGCGTTGGCGATCGTCTTGACTACGAAATTCTTCATGTGTCTGATCGTGGCAGACATGATCGGTGGCGGACACCGGCTGGGCAGAGGCAAGGGGCGGACGGGCCATGAAGGCATTCAGACTGGACGAGTTGGAGGCGGAACGGGCCGCGAACGACGGCGCGTATCTGCAGTTCGTGCGCGAACGGAACATGTCCGTCGGCCTGTACGCACTGGATGCCGGTGAGCTCGACCCGCAGCAGCCGCACAAGCAGGACGAGGTCTATCTCGTCGTCAGCGGGCGCGCGTCGATCACCGTGGGCATGGAAACGACACAGGTGGGCAGAGGAAGTGTCGTGTATGTACCTGCCGGCACGGCGCACAAGTTCCACCACATCACCGAGGACCTCCGGGTGATGGTGGTCTTCTCGCCGCCCGAGGGCTGAGCCGGCCGAGGGGGCCGGGCCGTCCGAAGGCTGAGCCGTCTCTCGGGGATCCCTAGGGGATCGATCAGGGGAGTTCAAGGGCTTCGGAGGCCCCGCCGACCGCCCATGCCCCTCTAGCATCGAAGCAGGAACTCACAGAGACGAGGTAAGGACGATGGCCGTGCGGGAGATATACGCGGGAATGCCCTGGTGGGTGAAGTGGATCGCGGTGCCCGTCATCGCGATCGTCGTCTTCGGCGGACTGATCGCCAGTGTGGTCGGCTTCGTGATCGGCCTGCTCTTCAAGGTGCTGGTCTTCGTGGTTCTGGTCGGCGGGGTCGTCTTCGTCGTGCGGAAGTTCATGTCGTCCTCCTCCTCGGGCGGCGGCTGGTAACCGCACGACCGGTCGGACGGTTAGCCCAGCAGAGCTAAGCGGAAGACGAATCGGCATCCCCTCGGGGCGCTGCCGATACAGTGGAAAACGCTGTCATCGCCTGGGAAAACCCCGTCGGTCACCACCTGACCAGTGGTTTGCACGGCATCCGGCCTCCGGGCCCAGGCCTGCGGCAGACATGTGGGGGCGGCCTCCACAGGCGGGCTGACCGCCCGTCACCACGCCTGGGGGTGACCGTTGACCGCGGCATCGAGTACCGCTGCGCCGACATTGATCGGATCGGTGCAGCGGGCACTGAGGCTGCTGGAGGCCGTGGGCGCCCATCGCGACGGGGCCCCGGCCAAACAGCTCGCACGGGAGGCCGGGCTTCCGCTGCCCACCGCCTATCACCTGCTGCGCACTCTGACCCATGAGGGATATCTGCGCCGGGAGAACGGCGTCTTCCTCTTCGGCGCCGCCGCCGAGCGGCTCGTGGGCGACGGCGCACTGCAGAACCGTCGCAGCCGGATGACCCAGTCGCTGGGCCGCTGGCGGGACATCATCGGCGCACCGGTGTACTGCGCCATCTACCGCGACGGCGAGATCGAACTCGTCGCGGTCGCCGACACCCCGGCAGCGCCTGCGGTGGACGAGTGGGCCGCTTTCCGGGAGACCGGCCACGCCCACGCCATCGGCCAGTGTCTGCTGAGCCGGCTCGACGAGAAGGCCCGCGAGGACCACCTGGACCGGCATCCGGTGCGCCCGCTGACCCGCTACTCCGTACGTGACCGTCCGGCGCTCCTTGAACGGCTGAGGTCACTGGAGCGAACGGAACCTGTCGTCGAGCGTCAGGAATATGCCCTCGGGACGGTCTGTGCGGCCATCCCGATCACGGCCGGATTCACCGCCGCGGCGATGGCCATTTCCGTCCCTCTCGACCAAGAGGAACGGTTGCTCCCCGCAGTCGAACGACTACGTGGCGAAGTGGCCAGCCTCTTGCGTTCGTTCGTGTTCTCTATCAGTATCTGAAAAATCACTCCTTGTGATCTGCTATCGCGTGCACCACGATGGCGTCAATAGGGCCATGGGGGATCATTCCTGGCCAGATTCATCTACTGCGGGGTTGAACGATGCGCGAGTCGGTTCAAGCTGAGGTCATGATGAGCTTCCTCGTCTCCGAGGAGCTCTCATTCCGTATCCCGGTGGAGCTCCGGTACGAAGTGTGCGATCCGTACGCGATCCGGATGACCTTCCATCTGCCCGGCGACGCCCCCGTCACCTGGGCCTTTGGCCGTGAGCTACTGCTCGACGGCCTCAACAGCCCTAGTGGCGACGGCGATGTGCACATCGGGCCGACCGAGCCCGAAGGGCTGTCCGACGTCCACATCCGGCTGCAGGTGGGGGCGGACCGTGCCCTCTTCAGGGCGGGCACGGCACCCCTTGTGGCGTTTCTCGACCGGACGGACAAGCTCGTCCCACTCGGGCAGGAGTGCACGCTGGGTGACTTCGAGGGCAATCTGGAAGAGGCATTGGGACGAATTCTGGCCGAGGAACAGAACGCCGGCTGAAGGCCTCTCATGCCCGGAGCCTGGGTGCCGGTCGAACACCACACCTGCCGAACGGGTGAATCACGCTCCGTGTGCAACCGTTCAGGACCTCGTCCTTCGGCGGCGTCCTCTGCCGCTCCGTACGGGTGCCGAAGCCCCGGCTTCCGCGCCGAGCCCCGTACGGTCCGCGGAGACGACCAGTGCCGCAAGTGCGGTGGTCACCGGCACCGAGGCGACCAGCCCGATCGAGCCGACCAGCGTACGCACGATCTCCTCCGCCACCAGTTCGCTGTTGGCCACCGTCCCCACGCTGCTCTGGGCGATCGAGAACAGCAGCAGCAGCGGGAGCGCGGCGCCCGCATAGGCCAGCACCAGGGTGTTGACCACTGAGGCGATGTGGTCGCGTCCGATTCTGATCCCTGCCCGGTAGAGCTGCTTCGTATTCATCGTCGGGTCCGCCTGGTGCAGTTCCCAGACCGCCGACGTCTGGGTGACCGTCACATCGTCGAGCACCCCCAGGGAACCGATGATGACGCCGGCCAGCAGCAGACCGCTCATGTCGATGTGCGGATACAGGCCGTGGATGAGGCCGGTGCTGTCGTCGGTGTTCCCGCTCAGGCTCGCCCAGCCGATGAAGAGCGAGCCGAGCAGCCCGATCAGCAGCAGTGAGATCAGGGTGCCGAGGACGGCGACGGAGGTGCGGGCCGTCAGCCCGTGGCAGATGTACAGGGCGATCAGCATGATGGCACTGGCCCCGACGACCGCCACGAGCAGTGGATTCGACCCCTGCAGGATGGCCGGCAGGATGAACAGGGTCAGCACGGCGAACGACAGGGCGAGCGCCACCAGTGCCATGACCCCGCGCAGCCGGCCCACGACGACCACCGCCACGGCGAAGATCCCGGCCAGCAGCGCCATCGGGAACTTCCGGTTCACATCCGTCACGGAGTACTGGAGATCGTGGGGCGCGTCGGGGGCGTACGCGACCACCACCCCCTGTCCTTCGCGCAGCTGCCGCGGTGCGTCGGGCTGCACCACCTCGATGAAGGTGCGCCCCTTGTCCTTGCCGCTCGTCACCTCGATCTCGGCCTTCTCACAACGGCCGGCCCCGCTGTCACCGGCGGCCGGCTCTCCCGTCGGCGGGGTGGACTCGCCGCTGGTGGGCAGTTGGGCCGCGTTCACGTCCTTGCAGTCGACCTTGTCGACGTTCACCACCCTGGCCTGCTGCGTCTGCCGGTCGAAGCCGACCCCGGTGCGCTCGTGCGCCGGCGCACCACCGGGCCAGAGCACCACGAGCCCGACCACGACCGCGGCCGCGAACGGTATCAGCACGGCGGCGATCACCCGGCGCAGATGCGTGGAAACGGGTGCGGCGGGGCCGTGGCTGTGGCTGTGCGCGTGAGGGTGCTGAGGACCCGGCTGCTCGGGGTCGATATGAGGGGACGTCACCGGCCGATCATCGCAAGAAGAACAGGGCCCTCTGTTCAGCACACCGGTGAGGGCGTTAGCGTGGTGGCACCTTTGCACACGCGGGAGCTCGGAGCACCGGGCTGAGAGGGCGCTGATCTCCGTACGTCCGTACGGGACACGCTGCGCCGACCGCCGAACCTGTTACCGGGTAATGCCGGCGTAGGGAGTAGGTCTCATGACCACAGCGGACGCACGCACGCCTGCCTCCAATCAGAGCGACGAGGCCGGGAAGTCCATCGGCTGGCACAAGGGGTACGTCCAGGGCTCACGCCCGGACCTCCGGGTGGCGGTCCGTCAGGTGCACCTCACCAACGGCAAGGACGTGACGCTGTACGACACGTCGGGGCCGTACACCGACCCCGCCGTCGACACCGATGTACGCCGCGGACTCGCACCTCTGCGGGAGAACTGGATCATCGCCCGCGGTGACACCGAGGAGTACGCCGGCCGCGCCGCGCGTCCCGAGGACGACGGGCTCAAGCACACCTCGCCGCGTGGGGGGCTGCGCAATCTCGACGCGGTCTTCCCCGGCCGGCCGCGCCAGCCGAGGCGCAGCCGGGACGGCCGCCCGGTGACCCAGCTGGCGTACGCCGGCCGGGGCGAGATCACCCCGGAGATGGAGTACGTGGCCATCCGGGAGAACGTCTCACCCGAGGTGGTACGCGAGGAGATCGCCGCAGGCCGGGCCGTGCTCCCGGCCAACGTCAACCACCCGGAGATCGAGCCGATGATCATCGGCAAGCGGTTCCTGGTGAAGGTGAACGCCAACATCGGCAACTCCGCGGTCACGTCCTCCATCGAGGAGGAGGTGGACAAGATGACCTGGGCGACCAAGTGGGGCGCCGACACGGTCATGGATCTGTCCACCGGCCGCAACATCCACACCACCCGTGAGTGGGTACTGCGCAACTCCCCGGTGCCGATCGGCACCGTGCCCCTCTACCAGGCCCTCGAAAAGGTCGACGGCAGGGCGGAGGAGCTGACATGGGAGATCTACAAGGACACCGTCATCGAGCAGGCCGAGCAGGGCGTCGACTACATGACGGTCCACGCCGGCGTGCGCCTGCCGTACGTTCCGCTGACGGCCCGCCGCAAGACCGGCATCGTCTCCCGGGGCGGCTCGATCATGGCCGCGTGGTGCCTCGCGCACCACAAGGAGTCTTTCCTGTACGAGCACTTCGAGGAGCTCTGCACGATCCTCGCGTCGTACGACGTGACGTACTCGCTGGGTGACGGGCTGCGCCCCGGATCGATCGCTGATGCCAACGACGAGGCGCAGTTCGCCGAACTGCGGACGCTCGGCGAACTGAACACGGTCGCCAAGCGGTTCGGGGTTCAGACGATGATCGAGGGCCCGGGACACGTACCGATGCACAAGATCAAGGAGAACATCGACCTCCAGCAGGAGATCTGCGAGGAGGCGCCGTTCTACACGCTCGGCCCGCTGACCACCGATGTCGCCCCGGCGTACGACCACATCACCTCGGGCATCGGAGCCGCGATGATCGCCTGGTGGGGGACGGCGATGCTCTGTTACGTGACGCCCAAGGAGCACCTCGGTCTGCCCAACCGGGACGATGTGAAGACCGGAGTGATCACGTACCGGATCGCGGCCCATGCGGCGGACCTGGCCAAGGGGCACCCCGGGGCGCAGGAGTGGGACGACGCCCTGTCGGACGCCCGGTTCGAGTTCCGGTGGGAGGACCAGTTCAATCTGGCGCTCGACCCGGACACGGCACGGGAGTTCCACGACGAGACGCTGCCGGCCGAGCCGGCGAAGACGGCGCACTTCTGCTCGATGTGCGGTCCGAAGTTCTGCTCGATGAAGATCTCGCACGACATCCGGCGTGAGCACGGCGGTTCGCAGTCGGAGATCGAGGCGGGCATGGCGGAGAAGTCCAGGGAGTTCGCGGCGAGCGGCAACCGGGTGTATCTGCCGCTGGCGGACTGACACCTGGCGTGGACGACCGTGGGCTCTTTTCCCGCCGGGGCCCGCGGTCGTGTCCCCCTGCCGGCTGCGGCCGTCCACCATGGAGAACGGACCCCCGTAGTGGTGCTGGACGTAGCATGCGCATCCACATCGCGGACCGGGCGAACAACATCGTCCAGTGGACGACCTACGACAGGGGCGGGCACTTCGCGGCCATGGAGCAGCCGGACCTGCTGCTCAAGGATGTACAGACGTTCTTCCGCAAGCTCCCAAGCTCCCAAGCGGCCATCGGGTAGGAGCGGTCTGCCCCGCGGGTGCCGGCTCTCCCGCGCAGGCCGGTGGTTGCGCCCACCCCGGATGGCGCAACCCGTCAGTCCAGTTCGTG
>NZ_JBHVWF010000036.1:0-452 GCF_042882365.1 Streptomyces sp. NPDC058221
GCGGTAGAACTCCTGGGCCATCGCGTCCTTCGGCCCCCGCCAGGTCTGCGGGTCGTACGGGCTGATGAAGGCGGTCAGCCGGTCGCTGAGACCCCTGAACTCGGGGTGCTCGGTCACCTTGGCGATCTCCGGGCCGGGCGGGCGCTCGGACTCGATCATGTGCAGATAGACGTCGCCGAACTGGAAGAGCTTGCGCCGGGTGACGCCGACCAGGTGCGGCAGCTCGCTGCTGTCGGAGGCGGCGAACAGCTCGGCGATGTCCGGCGCCGACTCCGGCGCCATCCGGGCGACGATCAGGGCGTGGTGCATCGGGTGGTGCCTTTCTGGTACCCGGTCCGGGGGGCGGGCCGCGCGGCCCGCCCCCCCCCCCGCCGGGGGCGGGGGGGAAGCCCCCCCGAGCGCGGGGCCCCCCCGGGCCCCCCCCCGGCGCCGGCGCGAGAGCCGCCCGCTGT
>NZ_JBHVWF010000036.1:462-58632 GCF_042882365.1 Streptomyces sp. NPDC058221
GGGCGTGGTCCGCCCCCCACTCCGGCGCCACCGGGGCGACGATCGGGGGGGGGGGCTTCGGGTGGTGCTTTTCTGGTCCCGGGCCCGGGGCCCGGCCGGACGGCCGGCCCCCGGACCGTCGGCGGAAGGTTCGTCAGCCGGCCGTGACGGAGGCCGAACGGCGCTCCCGGTCGCGCTGCTCGATCTTGTCCCGGATGAGCTCCATCTGGACCCGCGAGTTGCGGTTGATGTTGTCGGTCATCCAGGCGTCGTCGACCGGGGCGTCCGGGCGCATCGCGAAGTCCTGCGCCCAGTGCATGCGGGTGCCGCCGGGGACCTCGGAGTACTCCCAGTGGATGTCCATGTGCTGGAACGGGCCGGGCTCGACGCGACGGGCCCGGACCTTGCGCCCGCGCCGGTCCGTGGTGCGCTCGGAGACCCAGCTCCACACCTTGTCGTTCTCGTCGGGGTGCATGGTCAGGCGGAACGTGGTCCGCTCGCCGTCCCGCTCCATGACCTCGACCGCCGCGTACTCGCTGAACAGCGCGGGCCAGTTCTCCAGGTCGTTCGTCATGTCCCAGACGAGGTCCAGGGGTGCGGCGATGACGATCTCGTTCTCGGTGTGTCCGGACACTTCAGGCTCCTGTCATGAGGCTGTTGTTGACGAGGTCGAGGAACTCGCGGGGCGTCTTGCACCGGTCTGCGTCGGCCGGCAGCGGCTGTCCGTGCCGGTTCTCCAGCACGCCGACGATGCCGAGCAGGCCCAGCGAGTCGAGGCCGAACTCGTCGAAGGCGGTGCCGGACCGGTTCTCCATCTCCCGGGGGTCGACGGTGAGTCCGGCACCCTTCTTCATCAGTGCGGCCAGTTCTTCGTACGTCAGTCGGTCGGTCATGAGGGACTTCTCCTTCTCACGAGGGGGTGTCGGTGGAGCGCCGCAGCACCATCGCCGCGTTCGAGCCCATGAGGCCGCGGCTGAGCACGAGCGCCGTGCGCAGTTCGGCGGGACGGGCCCGCCCGGTGACGACGTCGAGGTCGTGGCACACCTCGAAGACGTTGGGTGTGGGCGGGATCAGACCGTTCTCCATGGCGAGCACGGCGGCCGCCGCGTCGAGGACCGGGGCACCGCAGTACGCCCGTCCGATCCCGGTCTTGGGCGCCGTCACCGGCACCCGCCGGCCGTGCGCTCCCAGCGCGTCGGCCAGGGCCAGCGCCTCGGCCCGGTCCGCGGCGGGTACGCCGAGGGCGTCCGCGAAGACCACGTCGATCTCCTCGGGCGCGCAGCCCGCCTCCCGCAGTGCGCCCTCGATGGCGTGGGCGAGCCCCTCGCGGGACTCCTCCCAGCGCATCGCGGTGGTGAAGGTGGCGGCATGTCCGGCGACTTCGGCCCTGACCCGGGCACCGCGCCGGCGCGCCGCACCCTCCTCCTCGACCACGAACATCGCGCCGCCCTCGGCGGGCACGAAACCGCAGGCGTCCGAGGTGAACGGGCGGTAGGCCCGGGTCGGCTCCTCGGTGACGCTCAGGTCCCGGTAGCCGAGCTGGCAGACGACGGAGTAGGGCGCGAGGGGGGCCTCGGCCGCGCCGACCACCACCGCGTCGGTGCCGCGCCGGATGGACCGGGCGGCGTGCGCCAGGGCGTCGAGGCCGCCGGCCTCGTCGCTGGCCACCACCGCACACGGCCCCTTGAAGCCTCCGCGGATGGAGATCTGACCGGTGCTCGCGGCGTAGAACCAGGCGATCGACTGGTAGGGGCCGACGTATTTGGAACCCTGGCCCCAGAGCCTCTGCAGCTCGCGCTGGCCGAACTCGCCGCCGCCGGAACCCGCGGCGGTCACCACTCCGACGCTGAACGGCGCGCCCTCGTAGTCGGCGCGGCCGAGCCGGGCGTCGTCCAGCGCCATGTCGGCCGCGGCCATCGCGAAGTGCGTGAACCGGTCGGTCTGCACGAGGAAGCGCTCCTCGATCAGGCTGACCGGGTCGAAGCCCCTCACCTCGCCCGCCACCCGCAGCGGCAGTTCTTCGCACCCTTCACGGGTGATCCGGTCGAGGACGCTCATGCCCTCCTGTGTCCGCTTCCAGAAGGCCTCGGTGGTCGTGCCGTTGGGGGCGACGACACCGATGCCGGTGACGACGGTACGCCGGTCCTCTGGGGTGCTCATGGAGTCCTCCCACCGGTTCTGGTCAGGGCCACCGCGGACTGGAAGCCACCGAAACCGCTGCCGACCGAGAGGACGCTGCGCAGCTTCAGCGAACGTGCGGTGCGTGGCACGTAGTCGAGATCGCACTCGGGGTCCGGCGACTCGTAGTTCGCGGTCGGCGGTACGGTCTGGTGGACCAGCGCGAGTACACAGGCCGCTATCTCTATCGCCCCGATCGCGCCGAGCGAGTGCCCGACCATCGACTTGATGGAGCTCATCGGTACGTCGTGGGCGTGCGCGCCCAGTGCCCGCTTCACCGCGGCGGTCTCGTGCCGGTCGTTCTGTTTGGTGCCCGAGCCGTGCGCGTTGACGTAGTCGATGTCCGAGGCGGCGATCCCGGCGTGTCCCAGCGCCCGGTTGATGGCCTCGGCCATCTCCAGGCCCTCCGGGGTCAGCCCGGTCATGTGGTAGGCGTTGCCGAAGGTGGCGTAGCCCGCGATCTCGCAGTAGACCGTCGCACCGCGGGCGCGGGCGTGCTCCAGCTCCTCCAGCACCAGTACCGCTCCGCCCTCGCCCATCACGAAGCCGTCGCGGCGGGAGTCGAAGGGCCGGGAGGCGTGTTCGGGGTCCTCGTTGTTGGCCGAGGTCGCCTTGATCGCGTCGAAGCACGCCACCGTGATCGGGGTGATCGGGGAGTCCGACGCCCCGGCGATGCAGACGTCGACGCGGCCGTCCTCGATGGAGTGGAAGGCGTAGCCGATCGCGTCGAGTCCGGAGGTGCAGCCGGTCGAGACGGTCTGCACCGGACCGTGCGCGCCGACCTGCTCGGCGACGGCGGAGGCCAGCGAACTGGGTGAGAAGGCCCGCTCCAGATGGGGCCCGGCCGGCCGGTGGTCGACGTCCCAGCGTGCACCGCTGCCGCTGACGGCGACGTAGTCGTGCTCCAGCCGGGTGGTTCCGCCGACCGCGGTACCGAGCGAGACACCCATGCGCCAGGGGTCGGTCCGCTCCTGGTCGAGGCCCGCGTCGGCGAGCGCCTCGCGGGCGGCCACCGTCGCGAACTGGACGTAGCGGTCCGAGCGGGCGATCTCGCCCTCGTCCAGCCCGTACGCCGCCGGGTCGAAGTCGCATTCGGCGGCGATCCGGGACCGGAAGCCGGCCGGGTCGAAGAGCGTGATGCCGCGTGTCGCCGTGCGGCCGTTGGCGAGGAGGTCCCAGAAGGCCGGTGTGCCGATCCCGCCCGGGGCGACGACACCGACGCCCGTGACCGCCACACGCCGGGTCATGAGGCGGCCTCGGTTCGTTCTGGCGGCGCGCTCCGCTCGGCGGAGTCCGTGTGCTCGGTGTCGACGTGTCCGAGCTCCGGGCGGGGGGCGAGCGGCCCGAGATGGAAGACCATGCGCGCCTCGGTGTCGCCCACGTTGCGGAAGCGGTGCCTGACGTGCGGGGGGATGAGCAGTCCCTGGTCGGGCCGCATCGCGTGCGGTTCACCGTCCAGGTCGACCTCGAGGAGCCCGTTCACGACGTACACGAACTCCTCCGAGTACGGGTGGTAGTGCTCACCGATGCGGTCACCGGGCTGGACGATGGCCAGTCCCATGAAGCCGCTGGTGGCACCTACCGCCGTCGGGGTGAGCAGGGCGCGCAGGTCGCCTCCGCGCCTGCGGTTGGGCTGGGTCTCACTGAGGTCCACGATGCGTGGCCGGTGCGTGGTCATGGCTGCTTTCCTCCTGGCGCGTTGCGCGTTGTGTCGACGGGTTGAGCGAGAACCCCCCAAGTGCTGGGGCGCGGCTCAGGACTCCGCGGCCCGCCGGTCGGTGATCAGGTGCATCTCGGACCGGGCGAGGAAACGCGCGGCGTCCTCGTCGCTGGTCGGCACGGCGTTCGCGGTCCCGTCCAGGAGGCGGGCGAGCCTGGCCGCCTTGCCGGGGCCGTGGATGCCGAGCGCCTGGGCGGGCTGCCCGTCGAGCGGACCACTGACCTCCAGGAGACGGACGACGATGTCGTCGCGCTGGAAGATCGTGCTGCTGTCGATGGGGCTGCCGGTCTCGTCGGCCTCCTCCTCGTCGTGCTCGGCCAGAAGCCGGGCCAGGGCCATGCCGCAGCCCTCCTTGGCCTGGTAGAACAGCGCGTGGCGCTTGAGGTCCGCCTCGGGGTGCCGGCCCGTCGTCACGTGGTGGACGGTGGGCAGCGCCGCCCGGGTGAAGAACATCCGTGCCGAGTCGGGGTCGGCCAGGTCGCGGTCCTGCTCCAGATACGGGTTGATCGCCTCTTCGACGGCCCGGATCTCCGGCTGCCGGGAGACGTGCCGGAGGGCCGCGAGGAGGTCGCCCTCGACCTCGACCGCGCGCACCACGCGGTTACCGTGCATGAAGAGCGAGGTGCGGCGCAGCCGGGTGTGCTCGTCGACCCGGGCCTTCGGGGGGTCGTAGTCGGCGAGGAGCTTCGCGACGATCTCCTCGGTGCCCGGCTTGACGGTGAAGGTCAGCGCGTGGCGCACGATCCCGTCCCCGAGGCGGGGTGCGGACTGGAGCCCGCCCTTGAGGGGCTCGAAGCTCTCCTCGAAGGCGGCGCCGGTCTCGCGCAGGACGCTGAAGCGCAGCGAGCGGGTGTCGCGTACGCAGCTGTGCAGGGGCTGGACGGTGGCGACGTGGTCCTCGCTGTTGACCCAGGCGAGGAAGGGCGGCGCGCTCTCCCACTCGCTGGTGATGAGCCACTGGGAGGGGTTTTCGATGGACTGGCACAGCTGGTCGCTGATGTGGCCGGGGATCGAGGCCACCTGGTTGCGCATGTGCTCGTAGGCCTCCAGGAACTGCTTCTGGGCGCCGTCGTGCAGGTCAAGCAGCAGGATGACCCGCAGCCTGGATCCGTCGAAGGCGGACTGGGAGGTCCGTTCCGAGAGGGTGGTGGTCATCTGTCGAGCTCCTTCGAGACGGTGGGGCGGCCCGGCCGGCCGGTTCGCTGGGTAACCGGCGGCTGTCGAGTGGAATGCGGAGCGGGGAGTCTCCCGGCGGATGAGCACGGTCCGCCCCGGACCGCGGGCGTCGTCTCCGTCACCGATCGTGAAACGCTGGTCCGCCTGACGCGAGATTTATGAACCGTTCAGGTGAGCGGGCGTCCGAACCGCTCCGACCCGGCTCCGACCAGGGCATGGACACTGCATCTGTACGGCGTCCGAGCTGGAGCAACTGATGAACGAGAACGTCGACCTCCACGTACCGGTCCTCATCGTGGGCGGCTCCCTGGTGGGCCTGTCCGCGTCCCTTTTCCTCGGTCGGCTCGGCGTCGAGCATCTGCTGGTCGAGAAGCACGCGGCCACCTCGACGCACCCACGCGGCCGCGGCAACAACGTCCGCACGATGGAGATCTTCCGCCGGGCCGGGGTGGAGCCGCAGATCCGGGCGGCCGCGTCGGTGCTGGCGGAGAACCACGGCATCCTGCAGGCCGGATCGCTGACCGGCGACGACCAGGAGTGGCTGTTCAAGGAGATCGACCCGGGTGGCGCACTCGCCCGCTTCAGCCCGACCGGCTGGTGCCTGTGCAGCCAGAACGATGTGGAGCCGGTCCTGCTGGACCGGGCCCGGGAGCAGGGCGGCGATCTGCGGTTCTCCACCGAACTGCTCTCGTTCGACCCGGACGGCTCAGGGGTCGGAGCGGTCCTGAAGAACCGCGAGACGGGCGAGCACACCACCGTGCGGGCGGACTATCTCATCGCCGCGGACGGCCCGCGCAGTCCGGTGCGTGAGCAGTTGCGCATCGGCCGTTCGGGTGCCGGAGACCTGTTCCACAACGTGAGTATCACCTTCCGTTCCCGCCGGCTCGCCGATGTGCTCGGGGACCGGCGCTTCATCGTGTGCTACCTGACGAATCCGGAGGCGGACGGCGCCCTGCTGCCGGTGGACAACGAGGAGCAGTGGGTGTTCCACGCGCCGTGGCAGCCCGACCGGGGCGAGACGCTTGAGGACTTCACGGACGAGCGGTGCGCCGAGCACATCCGCAGGGCGGTCGGCGCGCCGGACATCGACGTCGAGATCACCGGCAAGGCGCCGTGGCATGCGGCGGAACGGGTGGCGGACCGCTACTCCCGGGACCGGGTGTTCCTCGCCGGTGACTCGGCGCACGAGATGTCGCCCACCGGTGCGTTCGGTTCCAACACCGGTATCCAGGACGCGCACAATCTGGCGTGGAAGCTCGCCGCCGTGCTGCGCGGCGAGGCGGGAGCGGGTCTGCTGGACACCTACGGGGCGGAGCGGCTGCCGGTGGCACGGGCCACGAGCGAGCGTGCCTCGGCGCGCTCCGGCGAGCACAGCCACCCCGGGTATGCGCCGCCGCCCACCGTGGGCGGCGGGAAGCGCGGCGGAATGCTCAACGTGGCGCTGGGCTACCGCTATGTGGACGGTGCGGTGCTGGGCGTCGCCCCGGATCAGCCGGTGGTGCCGCAGGGGATGCAGCTGACGGGTGAACCGGGCAGCAGGGCACCGCACTTGTGGGTCCGGCGGGCGGGGACGCGGATCTCCACCCTGGATCTCTACGAGCGGTCGTTCGTGCTGCTCGCCGACGGCGCGGACGTGGCGTGGCGGCGGGCGGCGGCGCGGGTCGGTGACCAACTGGCGGTGCGGTTGGACGCGTTCGGGATCGGCACCGGTCCCGGCGGCGATCTGGAGCCGGAGGCCGGTGCCGACTGGGCCGAGGCGCACGGCACCAGCACCGAGGGTGCGGTGCTGGTCCGCCCCGACGGCTTCGTCGCCTGGCGCTCGGAGACGGGTGTCCCGGACGCGGAGGCGACGCTGCGGGACGTCATGGTGTCCTTGCTGGACAGGGGCTGACCCGGCGGGTCGCCTCCTGGCGCCCCGTCAGGCCATGCCGAACGACCGGAGGGCTGCGAGGAATTCCTCCGGCCGTTCGGTGTGGACGAGGTGGCCGGCGTCGATGGTGACGAGCCGGCAGTCGGGGATCCGGTGGGCCATCCAGACAAGATCGTCCTGGTCGATCTGGCTCGTCGGGCCGCCGCCGATGATCAGGGTGGGCGCGGTGATCTCGCCCAGGCGTTCGCGGCCCGCCGGATCGGGCTCATTGAGCTGGGCGTTGATGGACGGCACCACGGGCCAGTCGAAGCCGAGCTCTTCGTCGGGGCGTTCGACGGGGCCGCGGGGCGGGTCGAGCGGGAAGGGCGGCGGGGCCTCCTCGATGACGAGCCGGCCGATGAGTCCCGGCTGCCGCTCGGCGAGCAGACAGGCCGCGAGCCCGCCCATGGAGTGGCCGACGACCGTGGCGCCGGAGAGGTTGCGGGCCTCCAGGAACGCGTGCAGATCGTCCCGGAACAGCTCGAAGGAGTAGCGGCCGGTCCAGTCGCTGAGGCCGTGGCCGCGGAAGTCCAGTGCGTACACGCGGTGTCCACCCGCCAGCTCTTCGGCGATCCGGGTCCAGGTGCGGCTGTCGCCGCAGCGTCCGTGGACCAGCACGACCGGCGGCGCGGACGGGTCCCCCCACACCCGGTAGGCGATCCGTATCCCGCCGGCCTGCACGCTGTGCACGTCCGGGTCGAGGAAGGCGGTGACGGTGCGGACGAAGGCCCCCGGGTCGTCGAGCCACGGGAAGTGTGCGGCGCCGCGCTGCACGGCGAACTCCGCGTGCGGGAAGAGCGCGGCGAGTTCGGCGGCACGGTCGGGGGTCGTCACGCCGTCGTACTCTCCCGCGAGGACCAGCACCGGCGCCGGCAGCTCACGCAGAGCGGCCACCGTCGTCGCCGGATCGAACGCTTCCTGAGCGTAATAGGCCCCGGCCGCGAAGGAGTTGAGCTGCGCCGCGGACGACGCGGCGTGGGCCTGCGCGGCGGCGTCCCAGCGGCCGTAGAGGAACGGCCTTGCGGAGGCGCGCAGTTCGTCGGTGAGGCGTCCCGCCCAGATCTCCTCCAGGGCCGGGAGCGCCTCCTCGTACCAGGGCTCCGACCGACGCAGCCCGGCGGCCTCGCGGGCCTCGCGTTCGGCGAAGCCGAAGCCGGCGGCCTGCGTTCCGGGGGTGATGAGCAGGAGATTGCGCAGCGCACCCGGATACCGGGCGGCATAGAGCGCGGCGAGCTCGCCGGCGGCCGAGTGGGCGAGCAGGTCGATGTGTTCCAGACCCAGGTGTGCGCGCAGTGCCTCGATGTCGTCGACCATCCGGTCGCAACGGTAGGTGCCGGTGTCGTCCGGTACGGCGGAGTCCCCGGTGCCACGCAGATCGAGCAGCACCAGTTGCCGGTGGGTGTCGAGCCCTCCCAGGCCTCCGAGATAGGCACTGGCCCGCATGGCCCCGCCGGGCAGACAGATCAGAGGATCGCCCTGCCCGGCGAGGTGATACGCGAGCTCGGTTCCGTCGTACGTGTGGAAAGTCGGCATGGAACCATCCAAACAGGGCCGACCGGGTGACGCAGCCCTGTTCGGTACGAGCGTATCCGCGGCGCGGGGCGGCTCGTGTCGGGTCGGGGCGTCGCCGGGGACGTCCCGCCGGCGGTGGTCCGGGCGCGCCGCAACCCGTCACGCGACATGCGTCCCGTCGCCCCTCTTGCCATGGAGCGGAAGATCCTGAATTACTGCTCCCGGGAGGAACGACCGAATGATCGGTCGTCTGCACGGTGCGCTCGGAAGAGGGAGATCCGCATGACGGCTCTGCTGGACGCGGCGGAACGGATGGACCGCGAGGAGCTGCGGGCACTCCAGCTCGAACGGCTGCGGGCGACACTGCAGCATGCGTACACCCACGTCGGCCACTACAGGGCGGCGTTCGACCGGGCGGGGCTGCACCCGGACGACTGCCGCTCGCTCGCCGATCTCGCCCGGTTCCCCTTCACCACCAAGGCCGATCTGCGGGACAACTACCCGTTCGGGATGTTCGCGGTGCCCGAGGATCAGGTGCGCCGGATCCATGCGTCCAGCGGCACGACGGGCCGCCCTACCGTCGTCGGCTACACCCAGGGCGATCTGGACATCTGGGCGGACGTGGTCGCCCGCTCGATCCGGGCGGCCGGCGGCCGCCCGGGGCAGAAGGTCCATATCGCTTACGGGTACGGGCTGTTCACCGGCGGGCTCGGGGCACACTACGGGGCGGAGCGGCTCGGCTGCACCGTCATTCCCGCGTCCGGGGGCATGACCGCCCGGCAGGTCCAGCTGATCCAGGACTTCCGTCCCGACATCATCATGGTGACGCCGTCCTACATGCTGACGCTCCTGGACGAATTCGAGCGGCAGGGCGTCGACCCGAGATCGACGTCGCTGAAGGTGGGCATCTTCGGCGCCGAGCCGTGGACGCAGGAGATGCGGCGCGAGATCGAGGAGCGGTTCGCGATCGACGCGGTCGACATCTACGGGCTGTCCGAGGTGATGGGGCCCGGCGTCGCCCAGGAGTGCGTGGAGACGAAGGACGGGCTGCACATCTGGGAGGACCACTTCTATCCGGAGGTGGTCGACCCGTTCACCGGTGAGGTGCTGCCCGAGGGCGCGGAGGGTGAGCTGGTGTTCACCTCGCTCACCAAACAGGCCATGCCGGTGATCCGTTACCGCACCCGGGATCTGACCCGGCTGCTGCCGGGAACGGCACGGGTGTTCCGGCGTATGGAGAAGGTGACCGGGCGCAGCGACGACCTGGTGATCCTGCGCGGGGTGAACCTCTTCCCGACCCAGATCGAGGAGATCGTGCTCCGTACGCCCGCGGTGTCACCGCACTTCCAGCTGCGGCTGACCCGGGAGGGACGGCTGGACGTGCTGACAGTGCGCGCGGAGGCCCGGGCGGGGGCGACGCCGGAGCAGCGCGCGGCCGCGGCCGCGTCGGTGGCGACCGCCGTCAAGGACGGGATCGGGGTCTCGGTCGGGGTGGAGATCCTCGACCCCGAGACGCTGGAGAGGTCGGTCGGCAAGTTCAGGAGGATCGTGGACGAGCGGGACCGGCCGGGCAGTTGACGTTCACTCAGCTGTGCGGTCGGCTCAACTCACCACGGGTGCTGCGTGGTTGTTGTGACAGTATGCGTCGATGCGGTGAAGGCCCGCAGGGCAGACGTGCCCGGACCCGCACCCTCCCGCCTGTTCCGCGCACGCCGCACCGTCCGCACACCGAAGAACTCTGGAGCTGTCCATGACGCCAGGCACGGCCGATTCTCCGATCGACACCAGCAGGCCGCACCCGGCGCGTGTCTACGACTATCTGCTGGGGGGCAAGGACAACTACCCCGTGGACCAGGAGCTCGGCGAACAGATGCCGGCCATGGCCAAGGAAGCCGTCGCGCAGAACCGGGCGTTCATGCACCGGGCGGTCGGCTGGGCCGCGCGCGCGGGCATCGACCAGTTCCTCGACATCGGAACGGGCATTCCGACCCGGCCGAACCTCCACCAGATAGCGCAGGGGATCAGTCCCGCGGCCAGGGTCGTCTACACGGACAACGATCCCATCGTCCTGCGCCACGCCGAGGCGCTGCTCGTCAGCACCCCCGAGGGCGCCACCGACTACCTCGACGCCGATGTGCGAGCGCCGGAGAAGATCCTGGACCACGCCAGGACCCTGCTGGACTTCGGCCGGCCCGTCGCCCTGTCCCTCGTCGCCCTCATGCACTTCGTTCCCGACGAGGACGATCCCTACGGCATCACCCGCACCCTCATGGACGCGCTGCCCTCCGGCAGCTGTCTGGTGCTTTCGCACTTCACCAAGGACTTCCTCTCCGCCGAGCAGGACAAGACCGATGAGTACCGGTCGAGCGGAATCAGCCTGCGACCGCGGACGCGCTCGGAGGTCGCCCGGTTCTTCGACGGGCTCGATCTCGTCGAGCCGGGTCTGGTCACGGCTCCCCGGTGGCACCAGGACGCGCCGCTCCCGGAGAACACCGGGGCCACCGACAGCTTCTACGCCGGGGTCGCCCGCGTGGCATGAGCCCTATCCGGCGAAGCGGTCGCGCAGCTCACGCTTGAGGATCTTTCCGCTGGCGTTGCGCGGGAGCCCGTCCACGAAAAGGATCCGCTTCGGAGCCTTGAAGTGGGCGAGCCGCTCGCGGGCGTGGCCGATCAGCTCGGCCTCCGTGGCCTCACCGCGCAGTACGACGACGGCGGTGACGGCCTCGATCCACCGCTCGTCGGGCAGTCCGACGACTGCGGCCTCGGCGACCGCGGGGTGGGTGTAGAGGGCGTCCTCGACCTGGCGGGAGGCGACGAGGACACCGCCGGAGTTGATGACGTCCTTCACCCGGTCGACTACGGTGAAGTAGCCCTCCGGGTCGCGTACGGCGAGGTCGCCCGAGCGGAACCACCCGTCGCGGAACGCCTCGGCGCTCTCCTGCGGCTTGTCCCAGTAGCCGTTGCACAGCTGGGGCGAGCGGTACACCACTTCGCCGGCCGTGCCGTCGGGCACGTCCTTGCCGCTCTCGTCGACGACCTTCGCCTCGACGAAGAGGACGGGCCGGCCGCAGGAGTCCATCCGGCCCTCGTGCTCGTCGGGGCCCAGGACGGTGGCGAGCGGGCCGATCTCGCTCTGTCCGAAACAGTTGTAGAAGGCCAGTCCGGGCAGCCGGTCACGGAGTCGCTCCAGCACCGGCACCGGCATGATCGAGGCACCGTAGTACGCCTTGCGCAGCCCGCCGAGGTCGCGCCGTTCGAAGTCCGGGTGGTTGGCGAGGCCGATCCAGACGGTGGGCGGGGCGAAGAGGCTGTCGGCCTGTCCCGACTCGACGAGGTCGAAGATGCGGCCCGCGTCCGGGGCGTCCAGGACCGTGTTCTGCGCCCCGACCGCGAGGTAGGGCAGCAGGAACACATGCATCTGCGCCGAGTGATAGAGCGGCAGTGCGTGGACGGGGCGGTCACCGGCGCGCAGGTCGAGGGCGGTGACGGCGCTGACGTACTCGTGCACGAGGGCCCCGTGCGTCATCATCGCGCCCTTGGGGAGTGCGGTGGTGCCGGAGGTGTAGAGCAGCTGGGCGAGGTCGTCCGCGCCCGGTTCGTGGTGCGGCGTGAAGGCGCGCGGCGTGGACAGTTCGGCCAGCAGGGAGTCCGGGGCGTCGCGCAGCGCCCGTACGGCGTGACCGTCCGGGACGCGGCCGGCGAGGTCCGGATCGGTGAGGACCAGGGAGCTGCCGGACTGGCTCAGGATGTACGCCAGGTCCTCGCCCGTGAGGTTCTGGTTGACCGGGACGTGGACGAGTCCGGCGCGGGCGCAGGCGAGGAAGCCGATCAGGTACGCGTCGGAGTTGTGGGCGTAGGAGGCCACCCGGTCCCCCGGGCGCAGACCGTGGCCGTCCATGAGGACGGCGGCCGCGGTACCGACCGCCTCGTCGAGTTCCCGGTAGGTCCAGGCCCGGTCGGCGTACCGCAGGGCGGTGCGTTCGGGGGTGCGCCCCGCGCTGCGGGTCAGGACGCCGTCGACTGTGCTGCTGCGTACACCTGTCATGGCGTGATCCTGTGCGGGCGGGGCTCGGCGGTCAAGGGTCCGGATGCCGGCCGGGATGTCGCGGGCGGACCGGTCCGGTCGTCAGGGGCTGATCCCGAGGGCGAACGCGGCGAAGGCGAGCTGGGCGGAGGAGAACTCGGGCCCTTTCCTGCCGGTGGTGGAGGTGGGCAGCACCGGGCTGAGGGTGGCCGGCGTCGCGACGGTCGCCAGGGCCGCGCCGGAACCCTCGGCGTTGAAGACGACGACGCGGGTGCGGACCGCCCCCACCAGCAGGGACAGTCCGATGATCGGCGTTGCAGGTGATCATCACCGCCGCGTGGTGCACAGCGGCCAGGACGGCTCCGGCTAGGCAGAGAGCGATCAGGGCGACGGCGGACGGCACCGGCTTGCGCCCCCGGCTGAGGACCAGCACGACGGCGGCGAGGAGCGGCACGACCACGGTCCACCGGGTCGCCAGTGACCGGATCGTCGCGCTCGTGTTCATGGGCCGTACGCTGCCAGAGGTGCCCGGGGCCCGCGCGGTGAGTTGGGCCCCCGTGAGCGAGGGCCCTTCGCCCGGATCAGGCGTGTGACTCCCAGTAGGGCTCGCGCAGACGCCGTTTGTACAGCTTGCCGTTGGGGTCCCGGGGCATCGTCGTGATGAAGTCGAGGGTTTTGGGGCGTTTGTAGCCGGCGAGCAGCTCCGCGCTGTGGGCGAGGATCTCGGCGGCGAGTGCGTCTCCGCCCTCGTGCCCCTCGGCGGGTTCGACGACCGCCTTCACCTCTTCGCCCCAGTCGGCGTGCGGAATGCCGAAGACCGCGGCGTCGGCGACCGCGGGGTGGGTGAGCAGAGCGCTCTCGATCTCGGCGGGGTAGATGTTGACCCCGCCCGAGATGATCATGTCGATCTTGCGGTCGCGGAGGAAGAGGTACCCGTCCTCGTCGAGGACGCCGAGGTCGCCCACGGTGAAGAAGTCCCCGATGCGGTTCTTCCGGGTCTTGCCCTCGTCCTTGTGGTAACTGAATCCGCCGGTGCTCATCTTCATGTAGACGGTGCCCAGCTCGCCGGGGGCGAGGCGGGTGCCCTCGTCGTCGTACACCGCGAGTTCGCTGATCGGCCAGGCCCGGCCGACGGTGCCCGGTTTCCTCAGCCAGTCCTCGGCGGTGGCGAAGGCGCCGCCGCCCTCGCTGGCCGCGTAGTACTCCTCGACGCACCGGCCCCACCAGTCGATCATGGCCCGTTTGACGTGGTCGGGGCAGGGAGCCGCTCCGTGGATGGCGTGGCGCATCGCCGTGACGTCGTACCTCTGCTTCACCTCGTCGGGGAGGGCGAGCAGGCGGTGGAACTGGGTCGGGACCATGTGTGTGTGGGTGCAGCGGTGGGTGTCCATCGCCCGCAGCATCTCCTCGGGCGACCACTTGTCCATCAGGACCAGCGGGTGGCCGATGTGCAGGGCCGCTCCGGCGAACTGGAGGACCGCGGTGTGGTAGAGCGGTGAGCAGACCAGATGGACGTTGCCGTCGAACGGCTTGATGCCGAAGATGCCGAGGAAGCCGCCGAGGTAGGTCTCCTCGGGCAGTTTGCCGGGCAGCGGGCGCCGGATGCCGCGCGGCCGGCCCGTGGTGCCGGAGGTGTAGTTCATGACCCAGCCGAGGGTGCGCCCCTCGGGGGGCGATACCGGCCGGTTCTCCAGCAGTTCGCCGTACGGGCGGAAGCCGTCGACCGCGCCGACGCCGTAGCGGTGGCTCGCCGGCAGCTTCGCCTCGTCGGCGGCGGCGGTCGCGGCGTCGGTGAAGCGTTCGTGGGCGATGAGCACCTTGGCGCCGGAGTCGGAGACGATCCAGGCGATCTCGGGTCCGACGAGATGGTGGTTGACGGGGACGAGATAGAACCCGGCCTGCGAGGCGGCCAGGTAGGCGGTGAGGAACTCGACGCCGTTGGGCAGGACGACGGCGAAGGAGTCGCCTTCCTCCAGACCGGCGGCGCGCAGTCCGTGGACCATGCGGTTGGCGTCTGCGTGCAGCCGTCCGGCCGTCCACTTCTCGCCGTCGGGTGCGATCAGGATCGTACGGTCGGGGTCGGCGGTGGCCTGGGCCCAGAAGCCGTTGGGCGGCTGGTTCATGCGGTGCTCCGTCCGGCGATGCGGTTGATCCGGTCCACGGCACGTTCGAATCCCCGGGTGAGGTCGTCGAAGACGGCCTGCACGCTGCGCTCGGTGTTCATCCGGCCGACGATCTGGCCGACGGGGGTGCCGAGCAGGGCGCCCGTCTCGTACTTCTGGATCCGCGAGACGGCCTCGGCGACCAGCAGCCCCTGCAGCGGCATGGGCAGGGTGCCGGGTCCCGACGGGTCGTCCCAGGCGTCGGTCCATTCGGTACGGAGCTGGCGTGCGGGTTTGCCGGTGAGGGCGCGGGAGCGGACGGTGTCGCCTGATCCCGCGGCGAGGAGTTTGGCGGTCAGGGCGCGGGAGTGCATGTCGGCCTCCTCGGTGGTGAGCCAGAGGGAGCCGAGCCAGACGCCCTGCGCGCCGAGGGCGAGCCCGGCGGCGGCCTGTTCGCCGCTGCCGATGCCGCCTGCTGCGAGGACGGGGAGCGGGCCCACGGCGTCCACGACGTCCGGGACCAGCACCATGGAGGCGATCTCCCCGGTGTGGCCGCCCGCTTCGTACCCCTGGGCGACGACGATGTCGATGCCGGCGTCCGCGTGGTGCCGGGCGTGCCTGGCGCTGCCGGCGAGGGCGGCGACCAGCACGTCCTGGTCGTGGGCGCGGGCGATGACGTCGGCGGGCGGTGAGCCCAGCGCGTTGGCCAGGAGCTTGATGGGGTAGTCGAACGCCACGTCGAGCTGGTTGCGTGCGACTTCCTCCATCCAGCCGGTGATGCGCCAGCCGGAGGCCTCGCCCTCGGCGAGCTCGGGGACGCCGTGCTTGGCGAGGGTGTCCTGGACGAACTGCCGGTGTCCGGCCGGGATCATCGCCTCCACATCGGCCTCGCTCACGCCCTCCACCTTCTTCGCGGGCATGACGACGTCGAGGCCGTACGGTTTGCCGTCGGTGTGCTCCTGCATCCAGTCGAGGTCGCGTGCGAGGTCGTCGGGGGCGGTGTAGCGGACCGCTCCGAGCACACCGAATCCGCCTGCCCGGGTGATGGCCGCGGCCACCGCGGGGAACGGCGTGAAGCCGAAGATGGCGTGCTCGATCCCCAGTTTCTTGCTCAGCTCCGTCTCCATGGGCGGCAGGATGCCGCAGTCGCGCAGCCGAGGGAAGAGATTTTCTGATGCAGTGTCAGATTCTTTGTGGCTCCGGGCCCTCCGGGACGGCGGGCGCTGACAGTACCCTCTGCCTCGGCAGGAAGTTTCACGGTCGGACGAGATTTCGAAAGTTACTTTCACGCAGCGGGAAGGGGTTCCGGATGACCGAGGACACGGCGGGTGGCGGCATCAGCCGACGGCGGCTGGGCGGTGGGATGCTGGCCCTGGGCGGAGCACTCGCCCTGGCGCCGATTCCGTTCACGGAACGGGCGTCCGCAACGGAGTCGGGGGCGGGGTCGTCGGGTATGCGCACAGGAACGGCGGCGGGATCACCGTCCGGACAGAGCAGGCCGACGCTGCGGCGCGGGTCCGCCGCCCGCGCCGGGCTGCTTCAGGAACCGCTCGATCAGCTGGTGACCGAGGCGGAGAGATATCTCGACGACTCCTCCGGGCATCCCTGGTACGCCGGTGCGGTGCTGCTCGCGGGGCGGGGCGGAACGGTCGCGCTGCACCGGCCGATCGGCAAGGCGCTGCGCTATGCGGCATACGACGAGAAGACCGACACCGGTGTGGAGTTCCCGCCGGAACAGCAGATCCCCATGGCCCAGGACACGGTCTTCGACCTGGCGTCGGTGTCGAAGCTGTTCACCTCGATCCTGGCCGTGCAGCAGATCGAGCGCGGCAGGCTGGAGCTGGAGGCGACCGTCGCCTCGTACCTCCCCGACTTCGCCGGTGGCGGCAAGCAGGACGTCACGATCCGCCAGCTGCTCACCCACACCTCGGGCTTCCGCGCCTGGATCCCGCTCTACTCGGCGCCGACCCGGGAGGGGAAGCTGGAACTGATCTGGAACGAGGTGCCGGCGAGCCCGCCCGGCACCGCGTACCTCTACTCCGACCTCAATCTGATCTCACTCCAGCTGGTACTGGAGAAGATCACCGGCCGCACCGAGGACGTACTGCTCCGCGAGCAGATCACCGCTCCGCTCGGGATGCACCGCACCCGCTACAACCCGCCGGCCTCCTGGAAGCCGAAGATCGCCGCGACCGAGGACGCCCGGGCGCCGTGGTCCGGTCTTGAGCGCGGGCTGGTCTGGGGCGAGGTGCACGACGAGAACGCCTACAGCCTCGACGGCGTCGCCGGTCACGCAGGTGTCTTCTCCTGCGCCTGGGACCTGGCGATCCTGGCCCGCACGCTCCTCAACGGCGGGGTCTACGGGCGTGCGAGGATCCTCTCGGCCCACTCGGTGGACCTACTGTTCACCGACTTCAACACGGCGTTCCCGGGTGACGCGCACGGCCTCGGCTTCGAGCTCTACCAACACTGGTACATGGGGGCGATGGCCACTCCGCGCACGGCGGGCCACACCGGTTTCACCGGTACCAGCCTGGTCCTGGACCCGACCACGGACACGTTCCTGATCGTGCTGGGCAACTCGGTGCACCCAGTGCGCAACTGGCGTTCCGGCAGCGCGCCGCGCGTCGCCACCGCCAACCAGCTGGCACGCGCCGTCGCGGTTCCGCCCGCCCGGGGCCGCACGGCGTGGTTCTCCGGCCTGGCCAGCGCGTCATCCGCCACGCTGACACTCCCCCCGCTGGCTCTCGCGTCGTCGCGGGCCGGGCTGCGCTGTGCCCTGTGGTGGGACACCGAACCGGACTCCGACTTCCTGTTCCTGGAGGGCTCGTCGGACGGCGGGGCCACCTGGCAGCCGGTGCCCTTCACCACCGTCCCCACGCCGCAGGAGCAACGGCCGCAGGCCGAACCCCATCCGGCCGGTTCCGTCTCGGGCTGGTCGGGACGGGTCTGGCACCGGATGGACGCGGACCTGTCGGCCTGGCAGGGCACCGAAGTGCGGCTGCGCTGGCGGTACGCCACGGATCAGCTGTACGTCGGCCGAGGGGTGTACGTCGACGCCGTCCGGGTCGAGGACGGTGGCCGCACGCTCTTCGACGAGGGCAGACCGGTCGACGCCCGCCGTATCGAGGCGAACGGCTGGACGGCCTCGGCGAACTGACGCGGCCGCTTCCGGGCGGAGCCCGGGACCACGCACCCGGTCCCCGCCCGGACGCGGTGCGAGGGCATCGCTTCAGTACCGGCACCCTCGCACCGCCTGCCGCGCGGTCCCGCTCACCGGCGCGCTCCGGTCGGGGCCGCCGGGGCGACGGTGCGCGCACGGCTTGCCGGCACCGTCGCTCCGGCCGGTGCGGGCGCGGTCGACTCCCGTACGACCAGCCGGGGCCTGATCAGGAGCGAACGTCCCGCGACGGGCGCCGAGTCGATACGGGCTCGCAGCTGCTGAAACGTCTCGGCGGCCATCTCCGGCAGCGGCTGGCGGACCGTGGTGAGCGGCGGTTCGAAGAGGTCGGCGAGCAGGATGTCGTCGAACCCGACCACGGAGACGTCCTGGCCCGCACTGTGCCCGGCGTCCTTCGCTCCCCGGCAGATCCCGATCGCGCACATGTCGTTGATGGCGACGAACGCGGTGGGCGGGCGCGGCCCGGCCAGCAGTTCACGGGCGGCGTTGCGCCCCAGCTCGGCGGCGTCCTTGTCGCCGAACTCGGCGGTGTCGGCGCCGGGCCAGACGATCGCGTCGGCCGGGTCGAGTCCCGCCGACTCCAGGGCGGCCCGGAAGCCGCGCAGCCGCTCACGGCGGTTGACACTGTTGACCGATCCCGAGACGAACGCCAGCCGGCGGTGGCCAAGATCCAGCAGATGACGGGTGGCGAGCTCGGCGCCCATCGCGTTGTCGACGCTGATGGAGGCCAGCGACGCCGGATCGCCGGCCTGGGCGGTGCGGTCGAAGGCGACCATCTTCAGGCCCCGGCCGAGCAGCGGCGCCACGTGGTCGAGCGAGGGCAGCGAGGAACAGAGCACCACTCCGCTCACCCCGTCGGCCAGCAGTTCCTCGCCGTACTTGAGTTCGCGGGCCGGGTCGCGCTCACTGTTGCAGAGCAGTACGTGGTAGCCCTCGGCCAGCGCGATGGCCTCCAGCTCCCGGGCGAGCGCACCCCAAAAGGGGTTGGCGACGGACGGCACGATCAGGCCGATGACCTTGATCCGGCCGGTGCGCAGCATCCGCGCCGCACGGTTGGGCCGGTAGCTGAGCTCCTCGATCACCCGCTCCACGCGGGCCAGGGTGGCCGCCTGCATACGGTCCGTACGCCCGTTGAGGACGTTCGACACGGTGCTCGCGGATACTCCCGCGGCCTCCGCGACCTGATGGATCGTTACCCCGCTCATGCCACCTCCGGTTCGGAACGTGTTCAGCCAGACTAGTGTACCGATTTACTGAACTCTCTTCACCGGTACACCCGTTAACTTCCCTGAAAATTGTTGTGCATCAGCTGTTGACGCACCTCTCGGCACGTTCCTAGTCTCAGTGCATCGATTTACCAGCACTTCCCAGCCAGAGCCGGGTTGTCATCGCTGGATCGATCCACTGCCTCCACCTCAAAAGGGGTGCCCATGGAACTCAAACGACGGTCGCTGCTCGCTGCCATCGGCGCCGGGACGGCTGCGGCCGCACTCTCCGGCTGCGGCACCGGCTCCTCGGCAGCCGGCTCCGCCGACGGTCCCGCCGAGGGCGAGATCACGCTGCTCACCCCGATCTACGAAGGCGCCGACGGCAAGACACTGCTGGAGAAGGAGATCCTCGGCGGCTTCCGGAAGAAGTATCCGGACGTCAAGGTGAACGTGGACTACACCACGTATGCGCAGCTCAACGAGAAGATCACCACCGGCCTTGCGGGCGGCCTGCTGCCCGATGTGCTGATGATGGGCGTCGGCTGGATCCCCCCGTTCGCGGCCAAGAAGGCGATCGCCCCGCTGCCCGAGAAGTTCGCCACGGCGCACGACTACGAGAAGCGGGTGCTGGAGCCCTCCCGCTACGACGGCAAGCTGTACGCGCTGCCGGTGGTCCTGGACACCCGCATCGTCGTTTACCGCAAGGACCACTTCGCCGAAGCCGGGATCAAGAAGACTCCGGCCAACTGGTCGGAGCTGCGGGCCGTGGCCAAGCAGCTGACGAAGGGCGGCCGGATCGGTTTCGACCCGTTCTCCATTGAATTGCGCCAGTGTTGGGAGACTTTCCTCTTCGCCAACGGCGGTCAGCTGTTCAGCGAGGACGGCAAGAAGGTGTTGTTCACCGACAAGCGGGGTGTCGAGGCGCTGCAGTTCTTCAAGGACCTGTCGAAGGACGGCTCCTCCGACTACACGAAGAAGACGGACGCCGGTGCCCCGTCGAACGTCCAGACCGGCAAGGCGTCGATGATGATGACGACCAGCGCCCTGTGGGAACAGGTCCGTGACCAGTCGCCCGACCTGCTGAAGGACGACACGCTCGGCTGCTTCGTCCTCGCCAACCGCCGTCCGGCGATGCTCCAGGGCGGCACCCTGGTCACCCAGTCGGCGAGTTCCAAACACCCCGCCGCGGCCCGCGCATTGGTCGAGTACCTCGCGACGCCCGAGTCGATCCTGGGCGCAGCCAAGCAGCGCGGTTCGGTGCCGGGGCTCAAGGATCTCAACGAATCCGGCTATGTGAAGGAGAACAAGTTCGTCGACCTCTCGCTGCAGAACATGAGCGCCGCCCGCTCGGAGGGCGGCACCGCTGCGTGGATGGAGATCCGCGAGAAGATCAAGCCGACGCTGGAGCCCGCGATCGTGGGCGGCCAGTCCGCCAAGGACGCCATCGCGGAACTCGGCCGTCTCGCCGAGGCCGCCATCGGCCGGATGTGAGGCGTCACTGTGGGAACGACATCCGTATTGAAGGCACGGCCCGCGCGGCCGCCTGCCCCGCCCGATAACGACGCGTCCGCCAAGAAGCGCACCGGCAGGACCCCGACCGGCCCGGGACGCCGCAGGCAGCGGGCCGGCATGCTGATGGTGACGCCCGCCCTGCTGCACGCCTCCCTGTGGATCGGCCTGCCGGTCGTGGCCTCGGTGGTGCTGGCCTTCACGAAGTACGACGTGCTCACCGCACCGCAGTTCGTGGGGCTCGACAACTTCCGGGACATGCTGGACGACGCGGTCTTCCGCAAGTCCATCGTGAACACCGTCATCTACACCTTCTTCACCGTGCCGTTCGGCATGGCGCTGGGTCTGCTGGTGGCCTTGGCCCTGCACACGGGCCTGAAGGCGCGGGGCATCTTCCGCACCGCGATCTTCCTGCCCCAGGTCACCGCCACGGTCGCGATCGCACTGGTCTGGCTGTGGATCTACAACCCGGGCAACGGGCTGTTCAACACCCTGCTGTCACTCGTCGGCATCAACGGCCCGGCCTGGCTCTCCTCGACATCATGGGCGATGCCCTCGGTCATCCTGGTCGGCATCTGGCAGGGCATCGGCATGAAGATGCTCATCTACTTGGCCGCTCTGCAGTCCATGCCGAAGGAGTTGTACGAAGCAGCCTCGGTGGACGGCGCGTCCAAGGTGCGGCAGTTCTTCTCCATCACGCTGCCGCTCCTGAAGCCGGCGACGTTCTTCGTGCTCATCACCTCGATGATCACCGCGTTCCAGTCCTTCGACCAGATCTACATCCTCACCGACGGCGGACCCGCCAACAGCACCACGATGATGACGTATGAGATCTACAAGTCCGCCTTCCGGGAGTTCCGCGTCGGCTACGCCTGCGCCCAGTCACTGGTGCTCTTCGTCCTGCTGATGGGCTTCACTCTGGTCAACCGGCGGATCATGGGAGGCACCCGTGGCCACAGCTGAGCTGCACAAGCCCGCGACCGGGCACAAGCCCCGCCCCGCGGCGAAGAGAAAGCCGCTCTCCGGCGGCCGGGTCGCGCTCTATGTGACGCTGTCCGTCGTCTCGCTGCTGATGGTGGTGCCGTTCGTCTGGATGGTGCTGACCTCGCTCAAGAGCCCGGTGGAGATCGCGTCGCAGGACGCCGGACTGCTGCCGGAACACTGGGAGTTCGGCAACTACGTCGACGCTCTGAAAGCCGCGCCCTTCGCCACGTACGCCCGGAACAGCTTCATCATCGCGTTCAGCCACACCCTCATCAACGTCCTGGTGGCGTCGATGGCCGGGTACTCACTGGCCCGGATCAGGTTCCGGGGCAGCGAGGTCATCTTCTACCTGTTCATCGCGGCGCTGATGATCCCGACGTACACCAAAGTGCTGCCGGAGTTCCTGATCGTCCGCTTCATGCCACTGGCCGGCGGGAACGACCTCTTCGGCCAGGGCGGCAGCGGCTGGCTCGACTCCTGGTGGGCGCTCATCGTGCCCGGCGCGGTGACCCCCTTCGCCGTCTTCCTCTTCCGGCAGTTCTATCTGGATCTCCCGGTGGAGCTGGAGGAGGCTGCCCGTCTCGACGGGCTCGGGGAGTTCCGCATCTACTCCAGGATCATGTCCCCGCAGGTCAAGCCCGCGTTCATCACGGTGGCACTGCTGACCTTCGAGTCGTCGTGGAACAACTTCCTCTGGCCGTTGCTGGTCACCCATTCGGACAATCTCCGGGTGATCCAGGTCGGGCTCTCCGTCTTCAAGACCGAGAACGGCACCCAGTGGCACTTCCTGATGGCCGGCACCACGCTCGCCACCCTCCCCATGGTCGTTCTCTTTCTCATCGGCCAGCGCTACTTCGTGCAGGGCTTCGCAACCGCCGGTCTCAAGTGACCGGTCCCGGTCCTCATTGACCGGTTATCGAAAGGGTTTCCCCCCATGTCTGCTGATCTCCAAGGTTCCCGCGCGCTGGTGACCGGAGCGGGCCACGGCATCGGCCGTGCCATCGCCGTCGCCCTCGCCGAGGCCGGCGCCGACGTCGCCGTCCACTACCACTCCTCCGCCGACGAGGCCGCGAAGACGGTCTCGGAGATCGAGGCGCTGGGCCGGCGGGCCAAGGCGTTCCAGGCCGATGTGACGGTGACGTCCGAGGTCGACCGCCTCGTTGAGGAGGCCACCGGCTTCCTCGGCGGACTTGATGTCCTGGTCTGCAACGCCGGGCACCTGATCGGCCGGGCGAAGATCGCCGAGATGTCCGACGCCCACTTCGACCAGGTCATCTCCACCAATCTGACCTCGACATTCCGCACCGTGCGGGCCGCCCTGCCGCATCTGACGAAGTCGTCGGCCGGGCGCGTCATCACCATGGCCTCGCTGGCCGCGCACAACGGCGGCGGCCCCGGCTCGGTCGCCTACGCGGCGGCCAAGGCCGGAGTCATCGGCTTCACCAAGGGCCTGGCCAAGGAGCTCGGCGGCACCGGCATCACGGTGAACGCCGTGGCACCGGGCTTCATCAAGGGCACCGCCTTCCACGACACGTTCACCGCGCCCGAGGCGCAGCAGGCGATGGAGGCGGGCATCCCGGTGGGCCGGGCCGGCACTCCGCAGGACGTCGGCTCGGCCGTCGTCCACCTGGCGTCGCCCGCGTCCGGCTTCCTGACCGCCACCACCGTGGACATCGACGGTGGCGTGTGGCCGCGTTGAGGGGCATCGCCCGGGAGCGGGGCGGCTGGTGGCACGCCTATGTGTGCCCGGCGCACGGTGTCGAGCTGGACCACGGCGATGTGCTCGCCGGGGTGTTCCCCGAGGGCGGCGCGCGCTGTGCGTACGGCTGCAGGGTGGACAACGAGGCGGTGCGCGGCGCCTGGCTGGTGCTGTCGCACCAGGCGTGGGCGCGGCATCTGCGGGTGCTCGCCCACCGCGGCGAACGCGCCGAGGCGGTGGCCCGGCTCGTCGAGTACGCGGGCCTGTACGAGGAACTGGCCACCGCGCAGCACGGCGAGGCGCAGGGCTGGATGCTGCGCGGCCGGCTCTTCCACCAGGCGCTGACCGACGCGATCTGGGCGGTGAACATCGGCCACGCGGTCATCACGCTCGCCGAGCACGGCACGGACGACCTGGCCGGGGTGCTGCCGCTGCTGGACGCGCTGGAGCGCTCGGCCCTGGACGCCCGGTCCGTGCTGACCGGCAAAGGGCAGCTCGCCTCGAACTACACGGCGTGGCTCAACGCCGCCGGGGTGGCAGCCGGTCGCGGCGCCGCCGCGGCGCGCGGGCTGAGGTGGGACGGCGGCAAGGAGTGGCTGGAGGGCGAGCACGGCCTGTACGCGCATCTGCGGGTCGCGGTCGCCGAGGACGGCTGGGAGTGGGAGGGCAGTACCTACTACCACGGGTTCGTGCTGCGGGCGGCGCTGCTGGCGCTGCGGGGCACCGACCCGGCGGCCGTTCCGGCCGATGTGGTGGGTGTGCTGGCCGGGATGACGGATGTGCTGGCGACGATCGCGACGCCGGGCGGCATTCTGCCCGCGCTGCACGACGGTCCGTATCTGCGCGGTCCGCTGGCTCTGGAGTGGCTCGAACTGGTCGCACTGGCTCAGCAGTTGGTGCCGTCCGCCGCCCTGGAGCAGGTGGCCGGGCGGGCCCGTGCCGAGCTCGGTGACGCGGACGACGGTCTCGACCGGGAGCTGGGCGGCTGGTTCGCCGGTCCGCCGCTGCCGGAGCGGGCCGCGCCCGGTGCGCTGACGGTGTTCGGGTCGGCGGGTTACGGGGTGTTGCGGGTCGCGGGCATCCACGCGCTGCTGGACTTCGGCCCGCACGGCGGCTCGCACGGCCATCGGGACAAGTTGTCTCTTTATCTCTACGGCGATACGACTCCGTGGCAGCCCGACCCCGGTCAGGTCCCCTACGCCCACGCCGAGTTCCGTGATCTGTACGCATCGGCCGAGGCGCATCCGGCATTCCGGGTGGACGACGGCGAACAGGCCGAGTGCACGGGCACACTGGTGGCTTCGGACGAGCGCTCGGTGACGGCCGAGGTGACCACCGCGTACGAGGGGGTGCGGGCGGTCCGGCGGATCGTGGCGGGCGACGGCTATCTGGTGGACCTGCTGACCGTGTCCGCCGGGGAGGACCGGCGCATCACCGCTCAGCTGCGTCCGGGTACCGCGCTGGACGTCCAGGTGCAGGCCACCGGCCCGGTGCGCACCACCTGGTACGGCGACGAGACCCTGCACGGCTGGCACACGCACCTCGCCGGGGTACCGGTGCGCCCGGTGAGCACCCCGGGCCCCGGGCCGGCAGATGACCCCCAGCGGGTGCGCACCCGGGTCGACTTCACCGCCGTCACCGACCGGGCCACCTTCGCCTCGGTGTACCAGGCGGCGTCGGCCGGCCCCGCCGTGACCGACGTACGGCTGGCGGACGACGGGCTGACGGTCCGTCTCGCCGACGGCAGCACCGCACGGTTCCGATCGGAGGACTGACCCTTGTTGCTCTCGGCGACCCCGCCGCCCGGACCGCGCCCCGCGCAGGAGACCCGGCTGTACGAGGAGGCTGCCCGCCACCGCGGGCTGACCCCGCCCCGTACGCACCCGCTGGCCAGCATCACCTGGCTGGGTCCGGCGGCCTCCAACCCGGCGCTGGCCTACCGGGTGGGCGGCGATCCGGCCCATCTGGCGGAGAGCCGGCGCTGGATCGAGGCCGCGGTGCGGCTGCCCCACTGGGGCAAGGCCCATATGCCGGACCACGACCTGGACGCCGGCTGGCTGCTGCACCACCTGGCCCTCACGTACAAGTGGATCGGCGACGAACTGCCGGACGGGGTCCGGGCGCTGCTGCGGTACAAGCTGCTGCTCCAGGGGCGGCGGATGTACGAGTACGCGGTGGCGAGCGAGGGCAGCTGGTGGTCCTCCTCGTACTGGCAGAACCACAACTGGATCTGCTACGCGGGACTGGCGACGGCCGGGTACGTGCTCGGCAAGGAGGAGTGGACCGAGCGCGCCAAGGACAATCTCGGGACCGTGCTCGACCTGATGCCCGAGGACGGCTCGCACGCCGAAGGTGTCGTGTACTGGCGTTACGGCGTGCCCTTCCTCGCCATCCACCTGGACCTCCTGAAGGAAGCGGAGGGCATCGACTGGTGGGACCGCGGCGGTTTCATGTCCCGCACGTTCCGCTACCGGCTGCACCAGACCGCGCCCGGCTTCGCGTTCAACGTCGACCACGGTGACTGCCACGACCGGCGCAGCGGTCACAGCGCCGCTCTGTACTATCGCCTCGGCGCGCAGTACGGCATCCCGGAGGCCCAGTGGATGGGTGATCTGGCCTCGGGCGAACTGTTGTGGCAGGAGGCGGCCGAGAGCGGAGTGCGGCCGGGGATCCTGCCGGAGGCCTACCTCGAATACCTCTGGTACGACCCGTCCGTGCGCGCGGCCCGCCCCACCGAGACCCGGGCGTTCTTCCCGGATCTCGGGCTGCTGGCCGCGCGCACGGGATGGGACGAGGACGCCACACTGGTCTCGTTCAAGGCGAGCCCGGGTGGTGGCCACCGGGCCTGGGAGACCGCCGGGACGCACCGGGTGGAGCGGGGCTGGGAGACCCTGAACCAGGGGCACCACCACCCGGATTCGGGCTCCTTCGTGCTGGTCTCACAGGGCGAGTTCCTCGCGGTGGACGAGGGCTACAGCAACCGCAAGCGGGCCGCTCACCACAATCTGCTGCTGGTGGACGGGCAGGGCTACGCTGACGAGGACCGGTACCACGTGTACCGGGACATCCCGTTCGAGCGGCAGGCCCGGCAGCGCGATGTGCTCCTCTCCCCCGACTGCGGATGGGCGCACGCCACGGCGGAGATCGCCGCGATGTACGACCCGGCGCTCGGGGTGCGGCGGCTGGACCGGACGCTGGTGTTCACCCCGTCGGGGCGGCTGGTGCTGCTGGACCTCGCCGAGGCGGACGCGGCACGCGAGTGGACGTTCCTGCTCCAGACCGACCGGCCCACCGAGGCCCTGCCCGACGGCAGCCGGCTGATCCGGTCGGGGACAGCCTCGGCGAGGGTGCGGCAGTTCGCACCCTCCGACGGCCGCATCGTCTGCGAGGTCACCGAGGTGGTGGCCAACCCGACGTCCAGCACCCCCGGACTGAGCCTCAACCGGACCCTGCACACCCTGCGTTCGGCGACCTCCCGGTCCACCGAGGGGCTGTTCCTCACAGCGATCGCCCCGGAGGCGGGCGCGGACGCCGAGCAGGTTCCCTGCGCGGAGGGGAACGGAGTGACCTTCGGTGCGGAGACCGTACTGCTCTCCCCCGTCACCCGCCGGATCCGTACCGGCGATGTCCACGCCGACGCCGCGGCCGTGCTGCTCACCTCGGGCGGCGCGCCGTACGTGGTGGCGGCCACCCGGCTCGAACGGAACGGCACGGTCCTCCTCGACGTGCCGGAACCGTACACAGGAAAGGTCGGCTGACCCATGCAGGCAGCTCTCTCGTCCAGTTGGCCGACGCTGCTGCGGCGGCTGGAGTTCGTGGCCTATCCGGCAGCCGCCGGGGCCGCGTTCGTCGTGCTCTCGCTGGGGGTGGTGACCTGGCTGCCCGCGCTCGCCGCGATGGCGCACGGTATCCAGCGGTGGCGGGCCGAGGGAGACAGCCACTGCTTCACCCGCACGTTCGAGTCCTTCCCCCGGTACTGGCGGGCCCTGTGGCGGCACGGGCTCGCCTCCACGGCGGCGGCAGCCGTCCTGACCGCCAACATCGTCTATCTGATGGGCCGTTCGGAGCCGTGGACGTTTGTGCTGCTCGCCGCGCAGGCGGGTATCGCGGCCGCTCTGGTCATCCACCATGTGGCGCTCGCGGCCGAGGCCGGCCGGGCGCCCGGCGGCACCGTGCGGAGCTGGACCCGGGGCGCGCTGGCGCTCGGCTTCGGCTCGGCCGCCCGGGGCACCGCCCTGCTCGGCGCGGTGGTCTCCGCCGTCCTGCTCTCTCTCGTCGTACCGCTGGGGCCACTGCTTCTCGGCCCCAGCATTCCCGTACTGCTCGCTCTGTCCTTCGCTGATCCCAGGAGGCACACCCCATGAGCCACGCACTGCGCACCGCCCTCGTCGCCGCACTCGCCGTCGGCACCCCGCTCGCCCTCGCCCCGCCCACGGTGGCCGCTACGGCCGCCGCCGACTACTACGTGTCGCCGTCCGGCAGCGACACCAACTCCGGTACGTCGGCGGGGTCCCCGTTCGCCACGATCCAGAAGGCGGTCGATCTGGCGCCGGCGGGCGCGGTGGTGAACCTCGCTGCCGGCACGTACAAGCAGGATGTCGTCACCAAGCGCGCCGGGGTCACCCTCACGGGCCCTTCGAACGCGGTGGTGAAGGGGGCCGGCGGCACCCGGATCATCCAGGTGCGGCACGACTCGACGACGCTGAGGGGATTCACCGTGGACGGGCTGCACGGCTCGTCCACCGATGTGTCGGGGTACCGCCTCAAGCTCATATATGTCATGAGCACGACTCCCGGCAACGGTGTGGGCGATCTGCACATCACCGATATGACCCTGAAGAACGCGGCCGACGAATGCCTGCGGGTGCGCTATCTCGTGACCGGCGCCGACATCTCGGGCAACACCATCACCGACTGCGGCGTCGCGGACTTCAAGTTCGGCGGCGGCGGCAAGAACGGCGAGGGCATCTACCTCGGCACGGCCCCCGAACAGCAGGGCGCGAACGGCGCCCCGGACGCGGCCCCCGACGTCAGCCGCAACAACCGCATCCACCACAACACGATCACCACCCGGGGCAACGAGTGCGTCGACGTGAAGGAGAACTCGACCAGCAACTACGTCGAGTACAACGACTGCAGCCAGCAGAAGGACCCCAGCTCCGGCGGGCTCGACGCGCGCGGCAGCGGCAACATCTTCCGCTACAACACCATCCACGACAACGTCGGTGCGGGCATCAGGCTCGGCGGCGACACGGCGACCGACGGCACCGCCACCAGCATCTACGGCAACACGATCACCGGGAACGCGGGCGGCGGCATCAAGTTCATGCGCACCCCGCAGGGCCCCGTCTGCACCAACACCATGAGCGAGAACACCGGTGGCGACGCGGTCGGCACCTATGGCAGCGAGTACGCCCCGACCGGCGCGTGCCCGCAGTGACCGGCCGGGGGCCCGCCAGACGCGGGGTGCTGACGGCGGCGGCAGGGCTGGCCGCCGTCGCGGTGGCGGCGCCGGGCGCGCACGCCGCCGAGGGAGCGGGCGGCGATACGCGCCGCCCGCGCTGGACGGCCTCCTGGGCGACGGCCCAGACCGCGCCGACCGACACCGACCCGGTGGCGAGCACCGGGCTGACCGACGCGACGTTCACCGCGAACGTCCGGCTCTCGGCCGGCGGGCAGGTGCGACTGCGCTACGGGCACGCCTTCGGCACGGCGCCCGTACTGATCGGTCCGGTGACCGCGGGCGGCAGGCCCGTGACGTTCGGCGGACGGCGGCAGGCGTGGCTCGCCGCGGGCGCCTCGCTGACCAGTGACGCGATCGCGGGCCTGCAGGCCGCCGAGGCGTCCCTGCTGACGGTGCGGACCGAACTGCCCGGCCCCACCGGACCGTTGTCCTTCCACCGCAACACCCATGCCTCGCACGACGTCGACGGGGAGCGCACCGCCTCGGTGTACCTGCTGACCGGTGTCGAGGTGACGGGGGCGCACGGGCCGGTCGTCGCGGTGCTCGGCGACTCCATCGCGGAGGGCGTCGGCACCCCCGACGACTCCGATCTGCGCTGGCCCGACCTGCTGGCCCGGCGGCTGCCCGGTGCGGCCGTCGCGAACCTCGGGATCAGCGGCAACCGGGTACTGCTGGACGACGCCCGGTTCGGTCCCGGCGGGCAGGCCCGCTTCGACCGCGATGTGCTGTCCCTGCCCGGGCTGCGGACCGTGCTGGTCCACCTCGGAGTCAACGACCTCCAGCAGCCGCCGAGCCAGACGGACCCCGCGCTCGTCCTGGCCGGATACCGGCAGCTGGTGCTGCGCTCACGGGACTCCGGGCTGCGGGCGGTCGGCGCGACCATCGCCCCGTTCGGGGGCTGGACCCGCTGGACACCGGAGCTGGAGACCGTGCGGCTGCGGATCAACGCGGCGGTGCGGGCCGGCCGAGTCTTCGACGGCGTGGCCGACTTCGACGCGGCCGTGCGCGACCCGGATCACCCGGAGCGGATGCGGCCCGCGTACGACAGCGGCGACGGCCTGCACCCCAACCCTTCCGGCCATGCGGCGCTCGCCGCTGCCGTCGACCGCCGACACCTTCTGTGAGGGCAGCACCATGAACCCAGGCACCACCCGAGGCACCACCGGCGGCGCCACCCGCCGCACCGTTCTCGCCGGTGCGGCGGCGCTCGGCGCGGCCGCCGCGCTGCCGCTCGCGGCGGGCACCGCGCAGGCCGCCGGCGCCGGGGACATCCCCGTCGACGACCCCACCGCCCTGCGCGCCCGGTGGCACACCCTGCTGACCGGAGGACCCGGCCTCGATCTGACGGACCCACAGATCGCCGCCGCCGTGGCCAGGATCGGCAAGGCCGCGACAACCTCCGCCAACGGCCTGGACCCGGCCCGTACCGACGGGCTGTTCCCGGACCTGACCAGCACCACGCTCTCCAACCACGTCACGACGTCGTTCAAAAGGCTCGCCACGGTCGCGACCGCGTGGGCCGTGCCCGGCACCCCGCAGTACGGCGACACCGCACTGCGCGATCTGCTGCCGGCGGGCATCGACTGGATGCTGACCAACCGCTACGGCCCCGGCCACACCCGGTTCGACAACGACTGGGACTGGGAGATCGGCTCCGCGCTCGCGCTCAACGACGCGACTGTGCTGCTCTACGACGCCCTCGGCGACGAGCGGCTCGCCCGGATCAACGAGGCCGTCCGGCACTACACGCCCGACCCGAACCTGTGGCGGGCCGACCGGCAGATCGCCACCGGCGCCAACCGGGTGTGGATCTCCACCGTCGTCGCCGTGAACGCCGTGCTGCGCGACAGCGGCGAGGACCTCGTCCGGGTCCGTGACGCTCTTTCGGACGTCGAGGGTTCGGGCGCCAACAGCGTCCTCGCCTTCAACGACGTCAGCGCGGCGGCCGAGGGCACGGGCGAGGGCTTCTACTCCGACGGCTCGTTCCTCCAGCACTACAAGCACCCGTACAACGGCGGCTACGGCAAGGAGCTGCTCAACAACCTCTCGCGGCTGCTGAACCTCCTCGCGGGCACGGCGTGGACGGTGACCGACCCGGACCTGGACAACGTCCGCGGCTGGGTCGACGAGGGCTTCGACCCGCTGCTGGTGCGCGGTGACGTGATGGCATCGGTGTGCGGTCGCGAGATCGCCCGGCCCAGCAAGCAGGGCCACGTCTCGGCCCAGACGGTCATCGAGGCGGTGGTGCGGCTGATCCCGGGCTTCCCCGGCGAGACCGCCGACCGGTTCACCGCCCTGGTCAAGCAGTGGATCGCCGAGGACACCTACCGCGACTTCCTGACCGTCACCGATCTCGCCTCACTCGTCGCGGCCCGGCAGGTCATCGCCTCGTCCGTGCCGGCGCGCGGTCCGCTGGTCGCCCACAAGCAGCACCCCCGGATGGACAAGGCGGCCCACCACCGGCCCTCGTTCGCCCTCGGCATCTCCGCGTACTCGTCCCGGATCTACAACTACGAGTCGATCCAGAACGAGAACCTGCACGCCTGGCACCTCTCCGACGGCATGGTGCTCCTCTACACGGACGACCTCGGCCACTACAGCGAGGACTACTGGCCGACGGTCGACCCGGCACGGCTGCCCGGCACCACCGTCATCGCGGGCCGGCCCGCCGACGCAGCGGGTCAGCGCACCGCCAGCACCTCCGACTGGGCGGGCGGCGCCGCACTGCCGGGCACCACGCTCGCCGCGTACGGCATGGAGCTCCGGGCGTTCGGCAGTTCGCTGCACGGCCTGAAGAGCTGGTTCTGCCTGGACGACGTCATCGCCTGCGTCGGTTCGGGCATCACCGCCGACGCCGGCACGGCGGAGACCGTGGTGGAGAACCGGAAGCTGCGGGACGCGAAGGCGGCGCTGCTCGTCAACGGCGAGGCCGCCCCGGCGGACACCGGATGGTCGGCGCGGCTGGACGAGGTGCGGTGGCTGCATGTCGCCGGGACCGGCGGCTACGTCTTCCCGGCGCCCGTCACGCTGCACGGGCTGCGCGAGGACCGGACCGCGACCTGGCGCGAGATCAACCTCAAATACGGCACGGACACCTCCGTCACCCGCCCCTATCTGACGCTGTGGCAGGACCACGGTGCCGCTCCGAGCGGGGCGGGCTACTTCTGGCTGCAGGCCCCGGCGGCGTCCGCCGAGCGTACGAAGCAGCTGTCCGCCGCGCCCCCGGTGACACCGGTCGCGGACTCCGCCGCCGTGCACGCGGTCCGCCGCAGCGCGGACGGACTGCTCGCCGCGAACTTCTGGTCTGCGGGAACTGCGCAGGAACTCACCTCGGACGGGCCGGCCTCGGTCCTCGTCCGGCCGCAGGGCAGCACCGTGACCGTCGCCGTCTCCGACCCGACCCAGCTGCGGTCATCCGTCGTCCTCGACCTGGCGCTGCGTGGGCTGACCGTCGTCTCGGCGGACCCGGGGGTGAGCGCCGCACCGGCCGGCGGCGGCATCCGGATCACCGCCGACACCGCCGGCCGCCACGGCGCAACCCTCAACCTCACCCTGAAGAGGAGCTAGACCCTTGCTGTTCGACATGCCACTGGACCGGCTGCGCGACTACCGGCCTGAGCCCGAGGAGCCGGCCGACTTCGACGCCTTCTGGGAGAAGACACTCGCCGAGACGGCCCGGCACGGCCTGGACGCCGAGTTCGTGCCGTACGACGCCGGATTCGCCACCGTCGACGTGTTCGACGTGACGTTCACCGGCTGGGGCGGACAGCCGGTGAAGGCGTGGCTGCTGCTGCCCCTGGTCCGCTCGGGTCCGCTGCCCGTCGTCGTGCAGTACATCGGCTACAACGGCGGCCGGGGCATCCCGTACTCCTGGCTGACGTGGAGCGCCCTGGGCTACGCCCATCTGGTCATGGACAACCGGGGCCAGGGCGGCGGCGGCAAGAACACCGCCGACACCGTGGACGTCGGTCCGGACGGGAACGGCTCCTCCTCCCCCGGCTTCCTGACCCGGGGCATCGAGGACCCCTACCGGCACTACTACCGCCGGCTCATCACCGACGCGGTGCGGGCCGTGGACGCGGCGAAGGCGCACGACGGCGTGGACGCCTCCCGGGTGGCGGTGCTCGGCGGCAGCCAGGGCGGCGGCCTCGCGCTCGCCGTGGCGGGGCTGCGGGACGACGTCGTGGCGGCCGTCGCCGATGTGCCGTTCCTCTGCCACTACCGGCGGGCCTCGCAGATCACGGACGCGGGTCCGTACGCGGAGATCGCGCGCTGGCTGTCCGGGCACCGGTTCCGGATCGACGAGGCGATGCAGACCCTGTCCTACTTCGACGGGGTGAACTTCGCGGCGCGGGCCACCGCCCCCGCCTGGTTCTCGGTGGGTCTGATGGACAAGATCTGCCCGTCGTCCACGGTGTTCGCCGCCTACCACCGCTATGCGGGGCCGGCGCAGATCGAGGTGTTCACGTACAACGGCCACGAGGGCGGCGCGGAGTACGACCTGCCGCGCAAGATCGAGGCCCTGCGCGGCGCGTTCGGACAGTAGCGGTACCGGTCACCGGCCCAGCGCCGCCATCGCGGCGTTGTGGCCGGGGACCCCGCTGACGCCACCGCCGCGCACCGCGCCGGCCCCGCACAGCAGGACGTTGGCGTGCGCGGTCTCCACGCCCCAACGGCCGGTCGCCCCGGTGGCGTACGGGAAGGCGAGGTCCCGGTGGAAGATATGGCCGCCGGGCAGCCGCAGCTCCCGCTCCAGGTCCAGTGGTGTCTTCGCCTCGATGCAGGGCTCGCCGTTCCCGTCTAGGGCCAGGCAGTCCGTGATCGGCTCCTCCAGATGGGAGTCGAGTTCGGCGAGGGTCGCCTTGAGCAGGGCCGCGCGCGTCGCCCCGTTGTCCGCGGCGAAGAGGCGGGCCGGGGTGTGCAGGCCGAACAGGGTGAGGGTCTGGTAGCCCCGGGCGGCGAGCTCCGCGCCCAGGATCGAGGGATCCGTCAGCGAGTGGCAGTAGATCTCGGACGGAGGCGCGGCCGGCAGCCGGCCCGCCGCCGCGTCCCGATAGGCGTCGGCCAGCTGTCCGTAGCCCTCGGCGATGTGGAAGGTCCCGGCGAACGCCTGCCGCGGATCCACGGAGCGGTCACGCAACCGGGGCAGCCGGGTGAGCAGCATGTTCACCTTCAGCTGGGCCCCTTCGGCGGGCACCGGCGGTTCTTCTCCGAGAAGGGCGGCAAGGGCCTGGGGCGAGGCGTTGACCAGGACGCGCCGGGCGCCGACGGTCCGCTCGGCGCCGTCCGCCCGCACCGTCACCTCGGCGTGCGTGCCGTCGGTGTCGATGCGGACCGCCTCGTGGCCGGTGCGGATCTGCGCCCCGGCCGCGCGTGCTGCCCCGGCGAGGGCGTCGGTGAGCGCGCCCATGCCGCCGACCGGCACGTCCCAGTCACCGGTGCCGCCGCCGATCACGTGGTAGAGGAAACAGCGGTTCTGGAGCAGCGAGGGATCGTGCGCGCCGGCGAAGGTGCCGATCAGCGCGTCGGTGAGCACGACGCCGCGTACGAGATCGTCCTCGAAGTTCTCCTCGACGGCGACGCCGATGGGCTCCTCGAACAGCATCCGCCAGGCGTCCGCGTCGCCGATCCGTTCGCGGAGCGCGTCGCGGGTGGGCAGCGGTTCGGTGAGGGTCGGGAAGACCCGCTCTGCGACCTGGCCGGTGCGGGCGTAGAAGCGTCCCCAGGCCTCGTACTCCCGGTCCGAGCCGGTGAGCGCGGCGAAGGAGTCGCGGGTGCCGTCGCCGCCGACGAGCAGTCCGGTGGCGTGCCCGTCGCGGACGGCGGGGGTGTACGAGGAGACGGTCCGCTTGCGTACGGCGAAGTCGAGGCCGAGCTCCCGGACGATCTTCGGCGGCAGCAGGGACACCAGGTACGAGTATCGCGACAGCCTGGCGTCGACACCCGCGAACGGCCGGGTCGAGACAGCCGCTCCCCCGGTGGTTCCCAGGCGTTCCAGGACCAGGACGGACTGGCCGGCGCGGGCGAGGTAGGCGGCGGCGACGAGACCGTTGTGACCGCCGCCCACGATGACGGCGTCATAGCTGTCGGGTTCGGGCATGCCCCTTGGTAACACGGACGACGGGCCCTGACCAGGGCATGCGGCGGGCTGCGCGGATCAGGACGACGGGATGCCGCGCTGCTGCCGCAGGGCCGCGACCTGCCGGTACAGCTCGACCGCTTCCGTTCCCCGGCCTAGCTGTTCGAGGCAGTGCGCCTCGTCGTTGCGGCTCGCGAGGGCGTCGGGGTGGTCGGCGCCCAGCAGCCGGGTCCGTACCTCGGCGACCTGCCGGTAGGCGGTGAGCGCCTCGGCCCAGCGGCCGAGCCAGCCGAGGCCGACCGCGACCTCACGGAGGCTGACCAGGGTGTCGGCGTGGTCGGCGCCCAGGACGCGTTCCCGGGTCGCGCACACCGCGTGCGATTCGGCCAGGGCTTCGTCCCAGCGGGCCAGCCGGCCCAGGTTGACGCCCAGTCCGTGGCGGGCGCGGAGGGTCTCGGGGTCGTCCGGGCCGCTGACCCTGGTCCGGTCGCCGACGAGCACGCGGTACAGCTCCAGCGCCTCGGCGCTGCGGCCCAGCCGGCCGAGGCTGATACCCACCTCGTAGCGGGCGGCGAGGGTGTCGGGGTGGTCCGCGCCCAGCGCCTGCGACCGCAGCTGGACGACCTCGCGGTAGACCCGCAGGGCCTCCGTCCACCGGCCGAGCCGGCCCAGCGTGTAGCCGACCTCGTAGCGGGTGACCAGGGTGTCGGGGTGGGTGGCGCCGAGCAGCCTGGCGCGGGCCTCCGCGACGTCGCGCGCCATGCGGTACGACTCCTCCGGCCGCCCGAGCCTGCTGAGGTTGAACGCCAGGTTGTGACGGCAGCGCAGAGTGTCGGGGTGGTCGGGTCCCATGGAGCGTTCCCGGGAGGCGAGGACGTCGGCGTACACCTGGTGGGCCTCGAAGTGGCGGCCGAGCTGGCCCAGTACGTAGGCCACCTCCTGACGGGCCGCGAGAGTCTCCGCGTGGTCGGGGCCCAGCGTCCGCTCGCGGCCCTCGGCGACGCGCCCGAACTCCCGCAGCGCGTCCGCCGCGCGCCCGGTGCGGCTGAGGGTGAACCCGACCTCGTAGCGGCTGCAGAGCGTGTCCGGATGGTCGGGGCCGAGTGCCTGTTCGCGTTCGGCGGCGACCGCCCGGTGGACCTCGCCCGCCTCGTCCCAGTGGCCGAGGCGCCCCAGGTTGAGGCCGGCGCTGTGGCGGCTGGCGAGTATGGCGAGGAGTTCCGGCGAGGGCGTGGGCCGCTCGGCCCTCGCCGACGGAGCGGATCCGGTGGGGACGCGCGGGTCGGTGCCCGTGGTCCACGCGCCGGTCAGACCCGCCGAGTGGTCGGGCGGCGCGAGGCCCGGCGTCCCGGCGCCCGTCGCCTTGTGCCCGCTCGTCATGCCACGGGTCCAGGCGGGCAGCCGCGGTCCGGAGCCGGGCCGTGCGCCGGGATGTTCGACCGGGGCGGGCGGCGCGAGCAGCACCCGTCCGGTCGGCTCCAGGTGCGGCTGCTCGCCGGTGCGGCCGACGGCGATGCGGCGGCGCAGGTCGCCCGCGTCGGCGGGCCGCTGCTCCGGGGTCTTGGCGAGGAGTTCCAGGACGACGCGGTCGAAGAATCCGGGGAGTTCGGCCCGGTGCGAGCGCAGGGGCTCCGGCGGGGTGTCGCGGTGTCCGACGAGCACGCCCCAGGCGTCGTCCAGATCGAACGGCGGCGCTCCCGTGGCGATCTCGTAAAGCACGCAGCCCAGTGAGTAGAGGTCGCTGCGGTGGTCGATCTGGCCGCCGCTGATCTGCTCGGGCGACATGTAGTGCGGGGTTCCCATGGCGATGCCCACACCGGTGAGACGTGAGGTGACGTTGATGTCGTGGCCGAGCCTGGCGATGCCGAAGTCGCAGATCTTCACCGTCCCGTCGGCCAGCCGCATGATGTTGGCGGGCTTGAGGTCGCGGTGGACGATGCCCTGCTGGTGGGTGTAGCCGAGGGCGTCGGCGACCTGCTCGGCGATGTCGACGACGTCGTCGACCGGCAGCGGGTGCTGCTCGTTGTCCTCCAGGAGCTGGCTGAGGTTGCGGCCGTCCAGGAGCTCCATCACCAGATAGAGCACGCCCTCGTGCTCGCCGAAGTCGTGGACGACGGTGACGCCCCGGTGCTGGAGGGCGGCCGCGACCCGGGCCTCACGGCGGAAGCGTTCGCGCAGGACCCGGGTGAAGTCCTGGTCGTGCTGCGGGCCCATCGGCTTGAGGCACTTGACGGCGACCTGGCGGCCCAGCGATTCGTCGCGGGCGCGCCACACCTCGCCCATCCCGCCCCGCCCGATCAGATCGAGCAGTCGGTACCGGCTCTGGATCAGCCTGGTTTCCGCCATCCCCGCTGTCGCCCCCGTCACTCCGCCTACTGTTGCTGCGCCCTCCCCGGCCCGTCCAGTATGGCTGCCTGCCTCTTCAGTTTGTACGGGGTGGGGCGGCTGCCGGGGCCGAGCCGTGCCATGGCCTTGAGAATATGGCCCGGCGGGAGCTGCCAGCGCAGCCGCGACGGGATGGCCCGCAGGAGGGTTCCGGCGGTGCGCAGCCGCCGGTCGACGGTGGCCGCCGGCGGCGCGGGTCTGCCGTACAGCTCATGGGCGTACGGGGGCAGCGACTGGTAGGCGAGGTTCGCGACGCGCCGCCATAGCAGGGCGCGCGCGGGCACCAGCAGGGGGTGGACCGGTGGCTGCCGCAGGAAGTCGTCGACGTCCGACGCATCGGCGGAGAAGGCCAGTTGGGGCCGCACCCGCTCGAAGTAGGCGGCCAGCTGTGCGGTGGTCGCGGGGACACCGGCCGGGTCGAGTCCGACCAGCCGGGCGCTGTGTCGGTGTTCGTCGATGTACCGGTCGGCCTGCGCGTCGGTGAGCGGGAATCCGGAGCGCCGCTGGACCCGGAGGTAGGAGTCGACTTCGGCGCAGTGGATCCACAGCAGCAGTTCGGGGTCGTCGATGCCGTACGTCTCGCCGGTGTGCGGGTCGGTGGCCTTGAGGAGCCGGTGGATCCTGCGGACCCGGGCGCCCGCCTTCTCGGCGGCCTCGGTGGTGCCGTAGGTGATGGTGCCGACGAAGCCGGCCGTGCGCATCAGCCGGCCCCAGGCGTCCTTGCGGAAGTCGGAGTTCTGCATGACGCCGCGCACCGCGCGCGGGTGCAGCGCCTGGAGATACAGCGCACGCACCCCCGCCACCCACATCATCGGGTCGCCGTGCATCTGCCAGGTGACCGATTCGGGCCCGAAGAGTCCGGGGTCGGGTTCCGTCATGAAGTTGTCCTCCTCCATCGCGGCGCACAGGTCGTCGGGTCGACCGCCCCCTGCGTACCATGCGTCATCCCGTCATCGGAGTACAGGGCGATCCGGGGTCGGCAGGGCCCGGACACACGGGCCCTGCCGGGGGCCGCAGTCCAGCCTCACCCAACTGGGCGGCCTGTTCGACGGAGCCTGCCGGCTGTTCACAGCCTCGCGCCGAAGTCCTGCGTCCACCACGGTCCGCCGGGACCCTGGTGGATGCCGACGCCGATGTCCTTGAAGTCGCAGTTGAGGATGTTGGCGCGGTGGCCTGGGCTGTTCATCCAGGACTCCATCACCGATGCGGGCGTCTGCTGGCCCCGGGCGATGTTCTCGCCGTACGTCGACCAGCGGTACCCGGCGTCGGTGACGCGTTGTCCGGGGTCGGCTCCGTCGGGGTTGGTGTGCTCGAAGAAGTCCCGGGCGGACATGTCGTCGGAGTGGCGCTGTGCCGCGTCCGTGAGCTGCGTGTCCTCCTTGAGCGGCCCGCATCCGGCGGCCTGCCGCTCCTTGTTGACCAGGGCGACGACCTGGGCCGCGGTGCTCACGGGGACGGGCTGCGCGGCGGGGGAGCTCGGCACCCGCGCCGTGGCCGTTCGCCTCGGCACCGGGGCGTGGCTTCGCTCCGGCTTCCGGCGTGGGGTCGCCGGGGCACTCTTCTTCGCCGCCGTCGAGGGCGACGCGGACGCGGACCGCGAGGGTGCCGGTGAGGGCGCCGTGGGGACCGGGGCCCCGGGTGCGGTGAGATCGGTGACGGACTCCGCAGAGGTACGCGACGCCGCTTCGTCCTCACTCCCGGTGCCGGGCCCGAGGGACACGTACCAGAGGCCCCCGCCGGCCATGCACGCCGCCAGGACCGCGCCGCCGACCGCCCGCCGCCGGACGGTCCGCCGACGTCGGCGCGCGTCGGCGCGTGTGGCGCCCCGACGTCCTCCGTGCCGCCCGCCCATGGCACGGTGCCTGCCGGACCCGGCGGGTATCGCGCCGTCGCCCGCCGGCGCGTCGAGCGTGTGCGAGGCGGCGACGGGTGCCGTCCCGTCCTGCTCGGGCCACCACGCGAACAGGGCCACGGGCACCGCGACCAGAGCCAGCCCTGCCAGCAGACCCTCGGCGGGCATCAGTCCGCTCCGGAGCCCGGCACACCGCAGGCAGTCACGGGCGTGCCGGGCTATGCGTTTGCGCCACAGCGCCGACGGCCGGCCGTCCCACGCCACGAGGACCCCTCGCAGGTCCTGGCACGGCGGCTGCGCGTCGAGCGCCCGCACCACGACGCGGGCCGTATCCAGCTGCGCCTTCATCCGCTGCACCCGGACCGCCGCGTACGGCAGCGAGAGTTCGAGCGCTTCGGCGACCTCGGTACGGGTCAGCTCCCCCGCGCATTCCAGCCACCACAGCGACAACAGCCACCGGTCCTCCGGCTCCAGCCACCGCGTCGCACGCGCCGTCTCCTGGCGCTGTCCTGACAGTTGCAGCCGCGTCATCGTCACATCGACAAAGTCGGCTCCGGGATCGGCGACCTGCCCGACCTCGTCCAACGCGCCCGGCGCGCCGTTGCGGACCTGCCAGTACGCGCGGACCTGATTCATCGTGATCGACACCAGCCAGGAGCGGAAACTCTCCGGGGCCCGCAGGCCTCCGAGCCCGTCCAGCGCTCGGAGCATGGTGTCCTGCACCACGTCGTCCACGTCCGCCGAACCGTTCAGCGCCCGGCCCACGATGTTGTAGACGAGCGGAAGGTACGCGCCGGCCAGCGCCTCCTTGGCCCCTGCGTCCCCCGCGCGGGCGGCGGTCACCAGTGCCACCGGGTCCACCGTGTGCTGATGGCTCATGAAGAAGTTCCCTGTCCTGTAGACCGCTGATGATGCCCGATGACTGGGAGACCGCCGCGGCCGGCCGGGATATCAGTTATCTACGACCGGGATTCCCGCGCGCGTGCACCGGCACAGTTCACGGCGCCGTGACCGCGGTGTGACCGCGGCCCGTTGGCGTCCCCGGCACCGCGAACGGTGCGATCGGCGCGGCCGCCGTCACGCTCGCCCGGCGGTTCCGGGCGCTCCGGCGGCAGCGGCAGTCCGAGGAGACCCTTCGATGCCCAGCAGTGAGACGCGGGGCCCGAGTCGCTCCGCATCGTGGGAAGGAACGGTGCGTGCCGGGACAGTCCGGGTTCGAGCGGCGAGCAGTCCGCTAGCTCACCCGTCCACAGGTGACATTCGGCTGGGCACGGACTGCCGGGTGCCGGCCGTACTGGTGCGCGGTGCGGCTCCGCCCGCCGGGGCAGTTCGTTCAAACGCTCGCGTCGGCATCCGTTTGGGGGGGCCTGGGCGAATTTGTGGCAGTATCCCGGCCGGCCGCAGGATGATCACCTACGGCGCGGCGTGGCTCAACTGGTGGGCCTCGCCTCTCGCTGCGGACTCGCATTCATCGCCGGACCCGGGAAGACCGTAGGCATTTCACTGCCCGAGTACAGGTGCGCGTGCTCGCCGTACGGGCGCCCGCCCGGAGGTGCCCTGGCCGCCTTCCCCGGTCCGGGTCACCACGGGCCGGAGACACCATCACCATGACCGAGGAGCACGGATGCACCTGATTCCGTCAGAGCAGGAAAAGCTGCTGTTGAGCGTGGCGGGGATGCTCGCCAGCTACCGCAAGGAACGCGGCATCAAGCTGAACTACCCGGAGGCCGTCGCCTACATCAGCTGCTGGGTCATCGAAGAGGCCAGGGCGGGCAGCTACACCGTCGACCAGATGATGAGCGACGCCGGCGCCCCCCTGGATGAGCGGAAGGGCGAGACCCGGGGCGAGGGCGAGAGCGTCCTCACGACGGTCGACGTCATGGAGGGCGTCGCCGAGATGCTCGACATCCTCCAGATCGAGGCGACGTTCCCCGACGGCCGCAAGCTCGTCACCCTCTACGACCCGATCCGTGCCCCGAAGACGACGCCGAAGGCCGCCCCGATCCACTGAGGACGAACCCATGCCCTACTTCCAGCCGCTGGCACCGAGGCCCACGCCGATCGTGTGCCCGGACGCGCGGCCTGACTGCCCTGCTCCTCCCGAACTCCTGCCGCCCTCCGATCTGGACCCGGGCCAGGTCCACGACTTCTCCCGATACCAGGTGGGCGGAGTGTGGGTCAAGGACCCGACCGCGGAGCACGTCCTCAACTCCGCAGAGGGCAAGACCACTGTCTACGTGGTCAACGTCGGTGACCGCGACATCCAGATCGGTTCGCACATCCACCTGGCCGACGTCAACGAGGACCTGCTGTTCTTCACCGGCCTGGACGCCGCCACCGCGGCCGAGGCCGCCCTGACCGACCCCGAGCGCGTGTGGTCCGAACGGATCGCCACGGCACGCGAGTTGGCGCACGACCGATCGAAGACACCAGGAGTGGCCCCCTGGGGCCACCGCCTCGACATCGCTCCGGGGGACTCCATGCGGTTCAGCCCCGAGAACGCGCCCAGCGACGCGATCGACGTCGTTCCGATCGGCGGGAGGCGACATGTTCCGGGCCTGCGCAAGGACAAGCCGGCCGGCGACGCCGATCTCGACTGACAGGGCCCCCGCAAACCCAGCTGGAGAAGAGCAATGGCGAACATCACCCGCGAGCAGTACGCCAAGTCCTACGGCCCGACCGTCGGCGACCAGGTCCGTCTGGGCGACACCAACCTCTGGATCGAGATCACCGAAGATCTGGCCTTCGGCGGTGACGAGGCGATCTTCGGCGGCGGCAAGACCATCCGCGAATCGATGCTGCAGGGCACCGCCACCCATGCGCAGGGCGCTCCCGACACCGTGATCACCAACGTGATCATCCTGGACGTCGCTCCCGCCCAGGAGCGGGGAAACAGCAACGCCGTCGTGCGTGCGGACGTCGGAATCAAGGGCGGCAAGGTCGTCGCGATCGGTAAGGCCGGCAACAGCGATGTCATGGACGGGGTCACGCCAGGACTGGAGATCGGCACCTCGACGGACGTGATCTCCGGCGAGGGCAAGATCCTCACCGCCGGCGCCGTCGACACCCATGTGCACTACATCTCCCCCTCGGCCGTCATGGAGGCCGTGGCCACCGGGACCACCACACTGATCGGTGGCGGTGTGGGCCCCTCCGAGGGATCCAAGGCGACCACTGTGACCCCCGGCCCGCAGCACCTGGTGAACCTGCACCGCAGCTTCGACGACCTGCCCGTCAACGTGATGCTGCTGGGCAAGGGCAACACGGTCAGCGAGGAAGGCCTGGACGAACAGGCACTGGCCGGCGCCGGCGGATACAAGATCCACGAGGACTGGGGGGCCACTCCCGCGGCCCTGGACGCCGCGCTGAAGGCCGGAGAGAAGTGGGGACTCCAGGTCACCCTGCACGCCGACTCCCTCAACGAGGCCGGCTTCGTCGAAACCACCCTCGACGCCATCGGCGGGCGCTGCGTCCACGTCTTCCACGCCGAGGGCGCCGGCGGCGGCCACGCCCCCGACATCCTGAGGGTGGCCGCCGAGGAGAACGTGCTGCCCGCCTCCACGAACCCCACGCTGCCGTACACCAGGAACACCGTGGCCGAGCACATCGACATGCTGGCCTCCGCCCACCACCTCGATCTCAGCAACAAGGCCGACCAGGCGTTCGCCGACTCCCGCATCCGCTCCACGACCATGTTCGCCGAGGACGTGCTGCACGACATGGGCGCGATGTCCATCACCTCCTCCGACGCCCAGGCCATGGGCCGCATCGGTGAGGTCGTGACCCGCACCTGGCAGGTCGCCCACGTCATGAAGGAGTGGAGCCACAAGACCTTCGAGGACGCGAACTTCTTCTACCGGACCGAGCGGGGAGCCGGCGACAACGCCCGCGCACTGCGCTACGTGGCCAAGTACACGATCAACCCCGCCATCGCCCACGGCATCGACGAGTACATCGGTTCGGTGAAGGTGGGCAAGCTGGCCGACCTGGTGCTGTGGGACCCGCGGTTCTTCGCCGTACGGCCCGAAATCGTCATCAAGGGCGGCGCCATGGTGATCGGCAATCTGGGCGACCCCAACGGCTCGGTGTCGACACCGCAGCCCACGTTCCTGCGCCCGGCGATGGCCGACGCGATCGCCTCCCAGCTGTCCTACTCGTTCGTCTCGGACAAGGCCCTCAACCCGCCCGCCGACACCGACCCGTACGGCACGGTGAGGGACCAGGGCGTGTTCAAGGACTCCCTGAAGGCCACCCTCGCTCTGCGGCGTGAACTGAAGGGCGCCAAGCCCGTCAAGGACGTCAAGAAGGCGGACATGGTCTTCAACGGCGGGCAGTTCGGCATCGCCATCGACCCGAGCACATTCAAGATCGCGGTGGAGATCCCGGGTCTGACCACCGCACAGAATCACAGTCTCACCAAGCACCGGAGCCATGCCGGATTCTGGTATCTCGACCAGCCGAACCCGCCGAAGACCCTGCCGCTCACCCAGCGCTACCTGATGTTCTGAGGCACCCGGTGAACACCTCCCCGCTCCTGCTCGCCCTCCTGGGCGACGCCCGGCTCCCGTCCGGGGGACACACACAGTCCGCCGGTCTGGAGCCGGCCCTGCGGGCCGGCACGACAGCGGCCCAGGTCCCCGCCTACCTGCGAGCCCGCCTCCGTACGGTCATCCGTGTCGAGGCGGGAACCGCGGTCGTCGCCCGTGCCGTGGCAGCGGGCGGCGGCGACCTCGCCGAGGTCGAGGCCGCCTGGGCCGCCCGCACCCCCAGCCAGGCGCTCAGGGCCAACGGGCGCCGCCTGGGGCGCGGATACCTGCGCGTCCTGCAGACCCTCTGGCCCGGCCCCGTCGACGCCCGCGCACGCACCTGGTCGCGCCCGGTCGTGCTGGGCCTGCTCGCCCACCGCGCCACGATGGCCCCCGCCGACGTGGCCCGCCTGGTCGGGTACGACGACGTACAGACCGTGACGGCGGCCCTGCTCAAACTCGAGCCGCAGGACCCGCTGCTCACCGCCGGGTGGGTGAAGGACCTGCTGCCCGACATCGACGAGATGGCCGCTCAGGTCGCCCACCTGCACACCCCCGAACAGATCCCGGCCCACGGCGCCCCTCTCATCGAGCGCTGGGCCGAGGCCCACGACACCACCACAGAAAGACTCTTCAGTGCCTGAGAACACCACCGCCCCCACCCGTGCCATGCGTCTGGGCGTAGCCGGTCCCGTCGGCACCGGCAAGAGCTCGCTGATCGCGACACTGTGCCAGGCGCTCTCCGCCGAACTGCGCCTGGGCGTCATCACGAACGACATCTACACCGACGAGGACGCACGCTTCCTCAAGAGCGCCGGAGTGCTGGACCCCGAACGGATCCGCCCGGTCGAGACGGGCGCGTGCCCGCACACCGCGATCCGCGACGACGTGACCGCCAACCTGCTGGCGGCCGAGGACATGGAGGCCGACTTCGGCCCGCTGGACCTGGTCATCATCGAGTCCGGCGGCGACAACCTCACCGCGACCTTCTCCCCGGCCCTGGTGGACGCCCAACTGTTCGTCCTGGACGTCGCCGGCGGCGGTGACGTCGTACGCAAGGGCGGCCCCGGCATCGCCCGCGCCGACCTGCTCGTGATCAACAAGACCGACCTGGGCCCCTACGTGGGCGTGGACGTCGAGCGCATGGCCCGTGAGGGCCGCGAAGCCCGCCGGGGCTCCCCGGTGGTCGCGCTGTCCCGGCACGACGCGGCATCCGTCCTGACGCTGACCGGCTGGGTCCGCGACACCCTCGCCCACTACCGCACCGGCGAGCACACCCCCGTCGACCCCGGCCCCATGGCCCCGCACGTCCACGCCGGCCAGGACGGCGAGGGCGGCAAGGGCGGCAAGGGCGCTCACCCGCACACCCACGCCGACGGCACCCACCACGCGCACCACCACGCACCGGCGAATGCAGGGCAGAGCACATGACCCGCCCGACCGTCCTGAGCGTCGCTCCCACGGAGAGCCGCAGCCGCGTCCGCCACACGACCGGGCACCTGACGGTGCGGGTCATGGACCAGGACGCAGACGGAGCCAGGGTCGGCCTGCTCGCCACCCAGGCACTGCTGCTGTCCGGCGACGACGTCCGCATCGAGGTGGACGTCGCTCCCGGCGCCTGGCTCGACGTCGTGGAGACGACCGGCACGGTCGCCTACGAAGGCGAGGCACCGTCGTCCTGGACGGTGGACGCCACCGTGGGCGACGGAGCCGTCCTGACCTGGGCGGGCAAGCCGTTCGTGGTCTCGGACGAGATCGCCACCCACCGCCGCACCCGGATCCGGCTGCACGGGAGCGGCAAGGTACTGATGCAGGAGAAGGTCGTACTGGGGCGTGCCGGGCAGTCGGGCGGGGACCTGACCATGTCCCTGGAGGCGAGCGACGACACCGGGCCGGTCCAGGTGGAACACCTCGACCTGGGACAGCGAACCCGCCAGATGCCCGGCATCCTCGGACACCTGCGTTCCATGGACACGGTCACCGCCCTGGGATGGACACCCGAACCAACCGGTGAACCAGAGGCCGGCACCACCGGCCCCGGGGAGACCTACTTCCCCCTGGACCGGTCAGGGGCCGCACTGCGCTGGATGGGAATCGGCCGATTCCGTGACCAGCTGTGCGATGCCACCTTCGCCGCCTGGCGAGAGGAGGTCATGCGCGACTACCGGCACCGAAACGCCGCACGGCACCTGGGCCACGCAGAGGAGCAGACCGGCCTCGGAGAAGTTGATCGTGGCCCCGCCGCGGACGCCGTGGCAGCCGCGGCCGGGCGGGTCCGTCACCCATCGATCAGGGCGACAACTCCCCTCTGAACGTGACAACTGGAATCCGCGGTCACCTGCGGTCAGCGTCGTACGCGCGGCATCCCCAGCCCGATCCACGAAATGATCTCGCGCTGGATCTCGTTGTTGCCGCCGCCGAAGGTGAAGATGACGGCGGACCGGTATCCCCGTTCGAGTTCACCGTGCAGCACGGCGCCCGCCGAGCCCTCCTTGAGCGGGCCCGCCGAGCCGACGACCTCCATGAGCCAGGCGTAGGCGTCACGGCGCGCCTCGGAGCCGTAGACCTTGACGGCCGAGGCGTCCTGCGGGGTGAGGGTGTTGTGCTGAACGGCGGACACCATCTGCCAGTTGAGGAGCTTCATGGCGTCGAGCCGGGTGTGGGTGCGGGCGAGCCGGGCACGGACCCAGCCGAGGTCGATGACGCGGCGGCCGTCGGCGAGCCGGGTGTCGGCGGCCCAGCGGCGGACGTTGTGCAGGGCGCGGATGGCCATGGTGCCGTGGGCGGCGAGGGTGACCCGCTCGTGGTTGAGCTGATTGGTGATGAGCCGCCAGCCCTTGTTCTCCTCGCCGACCCGGCGGGAGACGGGGACCCGGATGTTCTCGTAATAGCTGGCGGTGGTGTCGTGCGAGGCGAGGGTGTTGATCAGGGTGCAGGAGTAGCCGGGGTCGGAGGTCGGCACGAGGAGCATGGTGATGCCCTTGTGGGGCGGGGCGTCCGGGTCGGTGCGGGCGGCGAGCCAGACCCAGTCGGCGGTGTCGCCGTTGGTCGTCCAGATCTTCTGTCCGTTGACGACGTAGGTGTCGCCGTCGCGCACGGCCCGGGTCTTCAGTGCGGCCAGGTCGGTGCCCGCGTCCGGTTCGCTGTAGCCGATCGCGAAGTCGATCTCTCCGGCGAGGACCTTCGGCAGGAAGTAGGCCTTCTGCTCGTCGGTGCCGAACTGCATGATCGTCGGTCCGACGGTGTTGAGGGCCATCAGCGGCAGCGGTACGCCGGCCTGCGCGGCCTCGTCGAAGAAGATGAACTGTTCCATCGGGGAGAGGCCGCGCCCGCCGTACTCCGTGGGCCAGCCGACGCCGAGCCAGCCGTCGGAGCCGAGGCGACGGATGGTCTCCCGGTAGAAGCGCTTCTGCTCCGCGGGGTCGGCATAGCGCGCGTAGGCGTTGTCGGGGACCAGGGCGGCGAAGTACGTGCGCAGTTCGGTGCGCAACTGCTGCTGCTCAGGCGTGTATTCGAGGTGCACGGCCCCTCCAGGAGTCTCGCGTTCGCGTCGCCCGTGTGCGGCGGCGCACACAGTAGAACGTGTTGCAAGAATCCGGAAGGGGCGCGGCGCCCCGGGCAGCCCGCGTCAGCGCTTGACGGCGCGCAGCACCACGAATTTGGGGTCGCCCGCCACCGTGGTGCAGTTGCCGAACGTCCGGCGCAGCTGGGTGTGGTAGCCGAGATGCCGGTTGCCCACGACCCAGAGCTCTCCGCCCTGGCGCAGCGCGGCACGCGCCCCGTGGAACATGTTCCGGGCGGTCGCGTCCGTGGTGGCCTGGTGCGAGTGGAACGGCGGATTGTTGAGGACCAGGTCGACGCCGGCGGGCGCGGTGCCGGCCAGACCGTCACCGACGACGAAACGCGCCTCGGCCCCCGCCTCCGCATTGGCCCGGAACGTCTCCTCGGCCGAGGCGACGGCCTGGTACGACTCGTCGATGAAGGTGAGCGCGGCCTCGGGGTTGGTGAGTGCGGCGGACAGGCCGAGAACCCCGTTTCCGCAGCCGAGGTCGACGACCTGCTCGGGCCCGCTGCGCCGCGGCAGGTGCTTCAGGAAGAAGCGGGTGCCGATGTCGAGCCGTTCCGCACAGAAGATCCCGGCGTGGTTGACGACCGTCCGCCCCGCGACGGCCCCGACGTCGTCCGGCAGCTCGTACCGGTGGGGCCAGGGACTGGGCGTGCGGGCCCGGGCCGGGTCCGGTGTGCAGTGGATGAGCCGGGCTTTCTTGACCGCGAGCGAGGTACGGGTGGGACCGATGATCCGCTCGAAGAGCTTGAGGGTGGAGGTGTGGATCTCCTTCACCATCCCGGTGCCGACGACGACGGTGCCGCGGTGGACGGCGGGCGCGAGCCGGTGCAACTGGTCCTCCAGGAGCGCGAGGCTCTTGGGCACCCGTACGAGCAGGACGTCGATCCGGTCCGGCGGGGTGTCACGCGCGGACAGCAGGCGCACCGCGCCGGCATCGATCCCGTTGCGTTCCAGGTTCGCCGCCGTCGCCCGCTGGGCGAGGTAGGAGTCGGTGATCTGTACGGGCCGGTGGCCGGCCAGCACCGTGCTCAGCGCGCCCCAGCGGTCGCCGACCACGACGACGCTGCCGGACAGGTCGACGGGTTTCGCACCGTCGGTCCCCTCCAGCTGCCGCAGCAAGTATTCGTCGGCCGCGTCCCAGGCGCGGAACGGGTCGCGGGGGTCCTCGGGGAAACGGGCAAGGTCGTAACCGGCCCCTGACGTCGTCAAACGGTTCATATTCCGTTCAGGCTAACCGAGCGGCGGAAGGCATCCGCACACTTCCGGCCGCCGCGTCGGCGCGGAGCGGCCGCACCGCTCCCGCTGTCGCGGTGTCCGACGGCGGCTACGGCAGTTGCTTGTCGATGGCAGCCCGGCCTTCCCTGGCCAGCCTGCGCCGCGCCCACTCGAGCGTCTGCGGCGTCAGGTCCCGCCCGGAGGCGAGCACCAGGTCCTCGGCCGACGGATCGTCGCTCGCCCCGGTGTGCAAGAGGCTGTCGGGGGTCACTCCCCGCAGTGCGGATACGGATTCGGGCTCGTCGCTCATGCCGCCTCCTCGTCCTTGCGGCAATTCTCGCCCCGCGCCGACGGGGGCGCATCCGATGCCCGGGCGACGCCGCCGGCCCGGGCCGGAACCCGCCCCTCACTTGACCTGCACATGATAGGTACGCAGCGTTCACACCTCGGTCACGGTGCGTGTGGAAGGCTCCCGCTGACCACGTATCACATGACCACCGCGGAGCCGCCCCCCACCCTGTGTCGGCGCCGCGGTGCCCGTATTTCCGGAGAGGACACCCCACATGTCCCGTCGTCATCTTCCCTACCGGCGCCCGCTGCTGGCCACTCTGGCCGCATTCGCGGTACTCGCCGGCACCGCGGCCGCCGCACCGGCCGCCACGCCGAGCGCCCCGGCGGCCGCCGCCACGCCGCTCGGCGCGCTGGACGACACGTACTACCAGGACGCGCTCGGCAAGACCGGCACCGCCCTCAAGGGCGCCCTGCACACGATCATCAGCGACCAGTCCACGCTCACCTACAGCCAGGTCTGGGACGCGCTCAAGGACACCGACGAGGACCCGTCGAACTCCTCCAACGTCATCCTTCTCTACTCGGGCATCTCCGAGCCCAAGAGCGACAACGGCGGCGGCAGCGGCCAGTGGAACCGGGAGCATGTCTGGGCGAAGTCCCACGGCGACTTCGGCACGGCCACCGGCCCCGGCACCGACATCCACCATCTGCGCCCGGAGGACGTTTCGGTCAACTCCGTCCGCGGCAACAAGGACTTCGACGAGGGCGGCAGCGAGGTGAGCGGGGCGCCCGGCAACTACACCGACGGCGACTCCTTCGAACCGCGCGACGCCGTCAAGGGCGATGTCGCCCGCATGATCCTCTACATGGCCGTGCGGTACGAGGGCGACGACTCCTTCGCCGATCTCGAACCCAACGACCAGGTGTCGAACGGCTCCGCACCGAACATCGGCCGGCTCTCCGTACTGAAGGCGTGGAGCCAGGAGGACCCGCCGGACACCTTCGAACAGCGGCGCAACGACGTCATATTCGACCAGTACCAGCACAACCGGAACCCGTTCATCGACCACCCCGAATGGGTCGACGCCATCTGGTAGACCGCAGGCGCGTTCACCGTCACGTCGTCGCGCGGCCTGCCCGACGACGTGACGGCCGGCCCCTGCGGTGCGCTCAGCCGGCCCGCCCCGACGCGCACCAGTCCACGGCCTCCTCACGGGAGGCGAAGCGGCGCGCGGCCCCGGCCTCATCACCCTCTTCGACCAGACGGCCCGCCGGGTCGGCAACCGCCACGCGCCGGCCGCCGGCCGTGAGCCGGTCCAGTCCGCTGCGCAGCATCGCCCTGGCCACGGTGTCGATGTCCGTGACCGGGCGCAGATCGAGCACCACGGCGGCCGTCTCCTGCGGGCCCGACTCGTCCAGGGCGTACAGCACCCGCTCCGCGGCGGTGAAGTCCAGCGCCCCCTGGGCGGCGACCACCGCCACCCGCTCGTGGTGGGCGCGTTCCCGCTCCCCCGCCGGGGCGGCCGGCAGATCGTCGGCCGTGGTGACCATCGTGACGGTGGATGCCGCCAGGGCCGGGTTGTGCATGAGGTGCAGTCCGAACCGCTCCGACAGCGCGTCGATCGCCAGATGCCCCCGCACCGAGGTCCCGGCCGGGTCGAGGAGCGGGCTGTACGTCGCGAGTCCGAACCGGGCCGGCCCGGCGGCGATCAGGCCACCTGACACGCCGCTCTTGGCGGGCAGCCCCACCCGGAGCAGCCAGTCGCCCGACACGTCGTACATCCCGCACGTCGCCATCACGGCAAGGACATGCGCGGCCACGGGCTCCGGGACCACCGCATCCCCGGTGAGCGGGTTGACGCCGCCGTTCGCCAGGGTCGCCGCCATCGCGGCGAGGTCCAGTGCCGTGACCCGTACCGCGCACTGGCGGAAGTACGTCTCCACGGCCGCCACCGGGTCCACGGGCAGCGGACCGGCGCTGCGGACCAGGTAGGCGAGGGCCCGGTTGCGGTCACCGGTGAGCGCCTCGGAGGCGTACACCTGCTCGTCGACATCCAGGCGCCGGCCGGCGAACCGGCCCAGGAAGCCGAGGATCCGGTCGAACCTCGGGGCGTCGCGGGTGTCGGGGACCAGTGCCGTGGTGACGATGGCGCCCGCGTTGACCATCGCGTTGGCCGGACGTCCGGTGTCCGGTTCCAGGCTGATGGCGTTGAACGCCTCCCCGCTGGGTTCGGCGCCGACCCAGCGGCACACCTCGTCGAGGCCGAGCAGGGACAGGGCCAAGGCGTAGACGAACGGTTTCGACACGGACTGGACGGTGAACGGCAGATCGGCGTCACCCGTGCTGTAGCGATGGCCGTCCATGCTGACCAGGGCCAGTCCGAACGCACCGGGGTCGGCCAGGGCCAGCTGCGGGATGTAGTCGGCGAGCCGGCCGTCCCGCAGTCCGGCGTACCGGGTGTGCAGTTCCCGCAGGGCGTCCGTGACCGCGTCGGCGGCGTTCACCGACCGGCCGTCAGCCGCGCTCGGCCTGGGTGATCCGCGGGAACGTCTTGACGCCCGCGGCCTTGCGGCTGTTGGCGTGCTGGCTGACCGTACGGCCGGACCCGACGTCGGCGAAGCCCAGCACCACGGAGTCCAGCACCTTGCCGGAGGAGTCGGTGAACTCCACCCGGACCGCGTAGAAGGCGGCCTTGTCGGTGTGGTTGGTCACCCGGACCAGGGCGCTGCGGAACTGTTCGGCGGGCTCCACCGGAAGGCCCTTGACGGAGACGTCCTTGACCGCGTTTCCCTTGCCCTTCACACCCTTGAGCGTGGTGACGGCCTTCTGCCGGTTGCGCTCGGTCTCGGCGGAGACGGAGGCCGCGAAGTCCTGCTGGGTGCGACCGCTCTCGGTGGCCTTCGGGGACGCTGAGGGTGCCGCCGACACCGTACGGGTGCTCCGGGCCGTGCCCTGCGAGGAGGTGTCGGAGCTGTCGCAGGCGGCGGTGCCGGCGACGATCACCGCGGCCAGTACGGCGGGGGTGAGGCTGCGGGCCGCGCGGCCGCCGAGGGCACGCCGCACAGTGCTGGTCTGGTTCACGGACGCTCCGTCTGCTCGGGGGTACGAAGGGAGAGGTGTACGCGGGAGAAAGGAGAGGGCGCGCGAGGGGTCATGCCGCGTCCTCGCCGAAGATGTCACGGAGGCGGGCCTCGCTCCCGCTGTCCAGATTGCTGTGGAGCAGTTCGGCGCCGCCGCCCGGGAGCGCCGCGCTGATCCGGTCGGGCACCTCGTTCATGGTGAGGAGGAAGAGCGCCGAGGTACCCGGCGTGACCTTCTCCTTCACCTCGGCGATGAACTCGTCGTCGATACCGACGTCGGCGAGCTTTCCGCCGAGCGCCCCGGCGGCCGCGCCGATGGCGGCGCCCAGCAGCGGCATCAGGAAGATCAGCCCGAAGAGCATCCCCCAGAACGTGCCGCTCAGGGCGCCCGCGCCGACCAGGTTGAGCAGCTGCTTGGTCCGCGGCTTCGCCCGGTCCGCCGGCCAGCTGACCACTGCCGCGTCCAGGATCTTGATCAGCCCCTCCTTCTGAAGGGAGACCAGCGTCGCTTCCACATCCTCCGCGCCTTCGGCGGACTGGAACTTCCACACGGTGAGCGTGGACATCGCGCATACCTCCTGGACCCGGAATCACCAATTCGCCCATATTAGGATCAAAAGGTATGAATTGACTCGTCGAATCACCCGCTCCACACAGCAGTACGCACACGTCCCGGGAGGGAACAGATGGACACGGATGCCCTGACCGCCGGCCTCTTGCAGGAGCTCCGGGCGGCCAAGCCCTATCCCGCCCTGTCCCTGACGATGCCGACCCACCGCCGCGCGCCGGACAACGCCCAGGACGCCGTCAGGCTGCGCAATCTGGTGGCGGCTGCGGGCAGCCGGCTGGACGCCGACTCCCGAGTCGACCGAGAGGCGGCCGCCGCCGTCAAGCAGCAACTCGACCGGGCGGTGGCCGAGATCGACCCCCGCCGGGCCCTGGACGCACTGGTGATCCTCGCGACGGAGCAGGAGTACCAGATCTGGCAGCTTCCCCGCACTGCGCCCGAACGAGTGGTGCTGAGCGACACCTACCTCACCCGCAACCTGGTGGCGGCGAAGGCCCAGGCCCAGCCGTTCTGGGCACTCACCGTCTCCGCCGACCACGCCTCGCTGTTCAGCGGGACGGCCGGCGCCGCGCACGAGGAGCACATCGGCGGCTTCCCGCTGACGGCTCCGCGCGAGGCGCCCAACCCGCAGCGCGAGGAGCGGATCGGCGACACCCCGAGCACCTTCACCGACGAGGAGACCCGTCAGTTCCTGCGCACCGTCGACGAGAAGCTGCGCGGGGTGCTGGCCACGGATCCGCGCCCGCTGTACCTGGTCGGTCTCGCCCCGGCGCTCGCGCTGCTGGACGACGTCGGCGAGAGCGCCGGGGCGGCGGTCGGACGGGTCACCAAGGGCGCGCCCGCCGATACGACGCCCAGCGATCTGCTCACCGAGCTGCGGCCCGCACTGGAGGCCCGGCAGAAGCGGTTCGCCGCGGAGATCGACGGCAAGCTGGACGAGGCGCGCGGCCGTCGCGCCTTCGCCGGGGGCCTGGACGAGGTGTGGGCCGCCGTGCGGGAGGCACGGGCCGGGCTGGTGGCGGTGGAGGAGCACTACCAGCAGACGGTCCGGCTCGCCCGGGAACACCTGGAGCCGGTGAGCGGGGACGCCGCCGACCTCACGGACGAGAGCGTCCGCGAGGACATCGTCGACGAGCTCGTCGAGGCCGCTCTGGACAGCGGCGCCGACGTGGTGTTCGTCGCGGACGACTCGCTCAAGGAGCACGGCCGGATCGCGGCCGCGCTGCGCTACTGAACATCGCACGGAAGGGGCCCGGACGGACCACCGTCCGGGCCCCTTCCGTGCGCGGGGAAGGACCTCAGCCCTCCCAGGTCCAGTCCGCCACCTCCGGCAGGTCCGTGCCGTGCTCGCGGATCCAGGCGTGATGACGGGTGCGGGTGTCGGACATTTCCTGACGCACCGCCACGGTACGGACGCCAAGGCCCGGGACCCGGTCGATGACGTCCATGACCAGCCGGTAGCGGTCGAGGTCGTTGCGGACCACCATGTCGAAGGGCGTCGTCGTCGTGCCCTCCTCCTTGTAGCCCCGCACATGCAGGTTGGCGTGTCCCGCCCTGCGGTAGGCCAGCCGGTGGATCAGCCAGGGATAGCCGTGATAAGCGAAGATCACCGGCTTGTCGCGGGTGAAGAGGGCGTCGTACTCGGAGTCCGGCATCCCGTGCGGATGCTCGCCGTGCGGCATCAGCCGGGCCATGTCGACGACGTTCACCACCCGCACGGCGAGCTCGGGCAGATGGCGCCGGAGCAGACCGGCCGCCGCCAGCACCTCCAGCGTCGGTACGTCCCCGGCGCAGGCGAGCACCACGTCCGGTTCGCGGCTGCCGTCCTCCGTGCCCGCCCACTCCCAGACGCCCGCACCCCGCGCGCAGTGCGCACGGGCCTGGTCGAGGGTGAGCCAGTCGAAGCTCGGCTGCTTGCCCGCCACGATCACGTTGACGTAGTCGCGGCTGCGCAGCGCGTGGTCGGCCACCGACAGCAGGGTGTTGGCGTCCGGGGGCAGATAGACCCGGACGACCTCGGGGCTCTTGTTGAGGATGTGGTCGACGAAGCCCGGGTCCTGGTGCGAGAAGCCGTTGTGGTCCTGGCGCCAGACGTGCGAGGTGAGGAGGTAGTTGAGGGAGGCGATGGGGCGGCGCCACGGCAGCCGGCGCGAGGTCCGCAGCCATTTGATGTGCTGGTTGACCATCGAGTCGACGATGTGGGCGAACGCCTCGTAGCAGGAGAACAGTCCGTGCCTGCCGGTGAGCAGATAGCCCTCCAGCCAGCCCTGGCACAGGTGCTCGGAGAGGACCTCCATCACGCGGCCGTCGCGGGCGAGATGCTCGTCGGTGGGCAGCGTCCCGGCCTGCCAGGCCTTTCCGGTGGCACCGTAGAGGGCGTCGAGCCGGTTCGAGGCCGTCTCGTCGGGGCCGACGACCCGGAAGTCCCTGCGGTCCGCGGTGGCCGCCATCACGGCTTCCAGCAGTCCGCCCAGGACCCGGGTCGGTTCGTGCAGGACGGTGCCCGGCCGGTCCACCTGGACCGCGTACGCGTCGAGGGGCGGGACGGGCAGATCGCGCAGGAGCAGTCCCCCGTTGGCGTACGGGGTGGCGCCGAGCCGGGCCGTGCCGCCGGGCACACGGGCCAGGACCTGCTCAGAGGGACGCCCCTCGGCGTCGAAGAGCTCCTCGGGCCGGTAGGAGCGCAGCCACGCCTCCAGCTGACGCAGATGGTCGGGGTTGTCGCGGACCCCGGGCAGCGGGACCTGGTGGGCGCGCCAGGTGCCTTCGACGGGCAGCCCGTCGACCTCGGCGGGGCCGGTCCAGCCCTTCGGGGTGCGCAGCACGATCATGGGCCAGCGCGGGCGGGCGGTGTCGCCGCCGCTCCGGGCAGCCGTCCGGAGCTCCTCGATACGGTCTACGGCCCGGTCCATCGCGGCGGCCATCGCCCGGTGCACGGTGAAGGGGTCGTCGCCCTCCACGTACAGCGGTTCGTGTCCGTAGCCGCGCAGCAGTGCGTCGAGCTCGGCCTCCGGCAGCCGCGCGAGCACCGTCGGGTTCGCGATCTTGTAGCCGTTGAGGTGGAGCACCGGCAGGACGGCGCCGTCGTGGACCGGATCGAGGAACTTGTTGGCGTGCCAGGAGCCGGCCAGCGGCCCGGTCTCCGCCTCGCCGTCGCCGATGACGCAGGTGACGAGCAGGTCCGGGTGGTCGAGGGCGGCGCCGTAGGCATGGGCGAGGGAGTAGCCGAGTTCGCCGCCCTCATGGATGGAGCCGGGGGTCTCGGGCGCGACGTGGCTGGGCACGCCACCGGGGAAGGAGAACTGCTTGAACAGCAGCCCCATGCCCGCGGCGTCCCTGCTGATGTCGGGGTAGGTCTCCGAGTAGCTGCCCTCCAGCCAGGAGTTGGCGAGGACAGCGGGACCGCCGTGCCCGGGGCCCCAGACGCAGAGCGCCTGGGTGCCGCGCGCCGCGATGACGCGGTTGAGGTGGGTGTACACGAGGTTGAGGCCCGGCGATGTGCCCCAGTGACCGAGCAGCCTGGGCTTGATGTCCTCGGGGGCGAGCGGCCGGGTCAGCAGCGGGTTGGCCATCAGGTAGATCTGGCCGACGGCCAGGTAGTTGGCGGCCCGCCAGTGTGCGTCGAGCGCGGAGATCTCCTCGTCGGACGGGCCGGCCGTCGGCGAGGTCGGTGGGGCGTCGCTCATGGTCACCTCTCAGCGGGCGGGATGGTGCGGGCCGGGATGCGGTCACTGCGGCTCGGGGCCGTACCAGACGGTGGTGGCGTTGCAGAACTCGCGGATGCCGTGCCCGGCGAGCTCGCGCCCGTAGCCGGAGCGCTTCACCCCGCCGAACGGCAGCGCGGGGTGCGAGGCCGTCATCCCGTTGAAGAAGACCCCGCCTGCCTGCAGATCTCGGATGCAGCGCCGGCTCTCCTCGGCGTCGTGCGTCCACACGTTGGAGCTGAGCCCGAAGGGGGTGTCGTTGGCGAGCTCCACTGCCTCGTCGAGGCTGTCCACCCGGTAGAGCGTGGCGACGGGGCCGAAGGTCTCCTCACGGTGGATCCGCATGGCGGGCGTGATTCCGGTCAGGACCGTCGGGGCGTAGAACCAGCCGTTCTCCAGACCGCCGCCCAGACCTTCGGGCCGGCCGCCGCCGCACAGGGCGACGGCGCCCTGCCGCACGGCGTCGTCGACGAGTTCCTCCAGGTCGGTGCGGCCCTGTTCGCTGGCGAGCGGGCCCACGTCGGTGGTCTCCTCCAGCGGGTCTCCGACGGTCAGCTCGCGCATGCCCACGGCGAAGCGCTCGGCGAACTCCTCGTACACCTCGGTGTGCACGATGAACCGCTTGGCGGCGATGCAGGACTGTCCGTTGTTCTGGACCCGGGCGGTGACGGCGGTACGGGCCGCCTTGGCGACGTCGGCCGACGGCAGGACCAGATACGGGTCGCTGCCGCCCAGTTCCAGGACGGTGTGCTTGACCTCGTCGCCCGCGACGGCCGCGACCGCGCGGCCGGCCGGTTCGCTGCCGGTCAGGGTGGCAGCGGCCACCCGGCGGTCGCGCAGGATCTCCTCGACCGCGCCGGAGCCCACCAGCAGCGTCTGGAAGGCACCGGCCGGGAATCCGGCCCTGCGGAACAGGTCGCCCAGATAGAGCGCGGTCTGCGGCACGTTCGAGGCGTGCTTCAGGAGCCCCGTGTTACCGGCCATCAGAGCGGGCGCCGCGAAGCGTACGACCTGCCAGAGCGGGAAGTTCCACGGCATCACGGCGAGCACGGTGCCCAGCGGGCGGTAGTGCACGTAGGCGTGGGAAGCCCCGGAGTCCTCCACGTCGGCGGGCGCCGGGTGCTCGTCGGCGAGGAGCCCCTCGGCGTGGGCCGCGTACCAGCGCATGGCCTTCGCGCACTTCGCGGCCTCCGCACGGGCCGCCTTGACCGGCTTGCCCATCTCCAGCGTCATGGTGCGGGCGATGTCCTGCTGGTCCTCGTCGAGGAGGTCGGCGGCCCGGTTCAGCAGCCGGGAGCGTTCGCCGAAGCCGGTGCTGCGGTACTCCCGGAAGGCGGCGTCCGCCGCGGCGAGCCGCCGCTCGATCTCGTCCGCTTCCAGGGCGTCGAACGTCCTGAGGGTCTCGCCGTTCGCGGGGTTGACCGTCGCGATGGGCATGACTGTGGCCTCCTTGCCTCGGTACTTCGACCGTGCCGCGCCGGGCACGACGGCGCAACGCGGGCCCCCGGGCACACGCATACCCTTCCGGCGCGGACCATGCGTGCGATCCGCATGCGATCCGCGCCGGAAGGGGGCGTACAGGGGCTGAGAGGTCTGCGGGTACGGGGGCGGCCGGACGGCTCCGCGGCCCCGGCCCCTGCAGCGCGCCTCAGACGAGGGCGGGGGCGTCGGTCCGGGCGGGCGCGGCCTCGGAGAACTCCGTGACCTCGGCGGGCGGACGGCGGAACTCGCGGACGCCGGGCAGCGGCGGGAGCGGCACCAGTTCGATGTGCTGCGGCTCCTGCGCGTACCGGGTGAACCAGACCACCTTGCCCTCGGTGGTCCGGCAGGTGCCCCAGCTGTCACTGAGGGCCATCACCCGGCTGAGACCGCCGCCCTCGTGGAGCAGCCGCGGCATGTCGGCACCGTTGTCGGCGACGGAGACCGTGAGGTGCCGTCCGGACCAGCGGAGTTCGAGGACACAGGTGTTGTCGTCGCCGACGTGCCGCTGGACGTTGGTCAGCAGCTCCTCCACAGCACGGCACACGGGCCGGATGTGGAGTTCGAGACTCCAGTGGCGCAGATGCGCGGCGATGATCCGCCGCAGCTGGGACACACGCTCTGCCGAAACCTGGAGTTCGACCAGATAGTGCCGGTCGAGTGGAACGGTCATCGTCGAGGCTCCTCACATCGAGGCCCACATGCTTCGCCCCGTTGAACGAACGACCCCCGAATGCAAAGAGTGAGCAGATGTCACTTCTGGGTCACTCCATAGGG